>NZ_JBKOOL010000020.1:0-54361 GCF_046764065.1 Nocardia sp. NPDC002869 | reverse complement strand
GGTGAACTGGCCAGTTCACCGGACCCCGTACTCGTATAGGCGGTGTGTCCCTCCCGCACGGGAGCGGCGGCGAGCGCGACTCGGCGATCAGCCCGACACACGCGCTGCGTTTCGGAATGGAGCGAATCCTCGACGGTGTCGCCGATCTCATCGTCCGGCGCGGAACCGGGACCCCGCAGTAGATTCGACCGATCCGGCGCTGCCGAGGAGCGCGGAGTGCGCGGCGGCGAGGCGTTCGGTGTCCTCACGCCGGGTGTGATCGCCGGATACCCGGTCGGCCCATTCGAGTAATCGATGCAGGTGGGGATCGGTCGCGGGGGTGTGGATGTGCGGGGTACCGGCAGTGACCTCACCGGTGGTTCCGTCGATGGCGATAAGGGTGCCTTCGGGGAAGGTGTTCTCCGGTGTTCGTATCGACGTGGCGTCGACCGAGAGGCCGGTGACCCGCACAACGGCGGGTTTGCCCAGGGCCCGGGCGACGACGGCGGCGTGGCAGGCGGGTCCGCCGCGGGTGGTGAGGATTCCGGCTGCGGCCGCGAGGCCGGGCATATCGTGCGGGGAGGTATCGGGCCGCACCAGGATGACCGGACCGGCGGCAGCCATGCGGACCGCGGCGCCGGAGGAGGTCGCTATGCGGCCGACCGCGACACCCGGGCAGGCGCCCAGTCCGCGGACGAGGAGGTCTTCCGGGCTGTCGAGAACCATTCGCGGGGTACGAGCGTGCCGAAGCTGCTGCGGGGTGATTCGCAACAGCGCCTCCCGCCGGTCGATGAGTCCTTCGCCGGCGAGGTCCACCGCGAGACGGACTGCGGCGCCGGCGGCCACCTTGCCGCGGTGGACCTGCAGGATCCAGAATTCGCCTGCTTCGACGGTGAATTCGAGACAGCACGAGTCGCGGACGTGTGCTTCGACCCGAGCCAGCGCCGCGACCAGACAGGACCATACGGCCGGCTCCCGCGCGGCCAGTTCGTGCAGCGGCAGCGTCGGCGATCGCCCGGCGACCACATCATCGCCCTGACCACCGAACAGAACATCGCCGAAGGGCACCGGTTCGCCGGTGTTGGGGTTGCGGCTGAACGCGACACCGGCACCGCTGTGGTCGTCACGATGCCCGTACACCATCGCCTGCACGGTCACCGCTGTCCCGAGGTCGGACGGGAGATCGTGGATCGCGCGGAATGTCCGCGCTCGCGGTGTGTCCCAGGAAGAACACACCGCGGCGATCGCCAGCTCCAACTGCCGGAACGGACGGTGCAGGACTTGCTGCCCGGCGTGCCGGGAGATGACGTCCTCGGCAGCTCGGATCGCGTGGTGGATGACTGTGAGCCCGCCGGCGTCCTGGTGGATCGCTCGGTCCGCACCGGAGTTCGTTCCGGCTGCACCGGCGATGGCGGACGCGAAGCTCGACAGGAATCGCAGCCGGGTGGCCAGGGCGAACCCGGGATCGCCGGTCTCTGCGGCCAATCCGCATGCGGCCCCGGCGGTGAGTCCGAGGTTGAGCACGGTATCCATCATGCCGGGCATCGACACTGCCGCACCGGAGCGAACAGACACCGTCAGCGGCTTCTCGGTGTCGCCGAGCCGGCGGTGGGTGGCGGCTTCGAGGCCGGCGAGGGCGGCGGCGAGCTCGGAATGGAAGCCGTCGGGAAAGTGTCCGTCACGCAAGAAGGCGCGGCAGACCTCGGTACCGACGACGAAGCCGGCGGGAACGGGCAGACCCAGGCGGCGCAGCTCGATGAGCCCGTGCGCCTTGGCGCCCAGGACTTCCGCCGGTTGTTCGGTCGCCGCGGCCAGCGGGTGGATGTATCGCATCGTCAGAATCTCGGAATGCCCAGGGTCACCAGGAGATCTTCGTGCAGCTGGAACCACACTGTGTGATACGACGAGGTATCGGTCGCCACGTACTCCGTCTCGCCGGCCCGAGCGCGCGCGAGCGCGTCGGCGAGACGGGGACCGTATCGCCGGAATCGGGGCAGAGCCGCCGACAGATGCGCGCAGATGCGCTGCGCGCGCCTGTCCAGGTCGGTCAGCCGATCGAGAATGCGGGCGTCGTAGCCGGGATCGGTGTGGTCGTTCGAGGTCACGATCCCCTGTGCGGAGCGCATCTGCCATGCCGTGCACAGGTCGAGCATTTCCGGGTTGAGGGTGAGAAAGCGGTGGTACGCCGCGGTGACGGCGTCGCCTGTTTTCGTGGTGCCCAGCTCGTGGGCGATCTGTTCGGCGTTCAGCACCCGTCCGGCGTCGGTCGGGCCCCACCCTCCGAAGTCACCACTCGAATGCGTGACGAGGCCGTTCGCGGACAGGGCAATCAGCTCTGCTTCGACCACACGTTCCGGTATCCCCGTCGCTGCCGCGAGCCGGGCGACGCCGGCATGACCGATACAGCGCAGGGAATGAAGTACGAGCCGGCCGGCATCGGCCGGACCTCGTGATGCGGGGGGCGTCATGACGGGGCTCCCCGCATCGGACGAGTGGTTTCCGGATTCTCGCCGGCCCGGTCGGCGAACCGCTGCTGCGCCGCTTGCCTGGATACGCCGAGGTGGGTGCCGATCTCGGCCCACGACAGGCCCGCCCGCCGCGCCCGGCCTACGACATGGTCGAGTAGGCGGTCGGCCACCTGCAACCAGTCCGCCCCGTTCGACGCCGCTTCGGACAGCCGTTCCAGGGCGTCACCGGGGTAGGCCTGGTCGATCGTGGCGACCACGCTACGTAGCGGCAGTTGACTATCCATTCGTCAACTTTAAGTTGACGGAGATCCCGCCGTCAACCGAACGTTGACGAGTGGTTGATTCCGAAATCGGCAATCGAAACAACTCACAATTTCTAATTTGATAATCGTGGCGTGTCGCGGCGCGAGCTGTGGATCAAGTGGTGTGAGTCGACCGACACAAGAGGGCGGCCGGTATCGGCGAGAAAGGCCGAAGTGTCAGCGGCGGACAGGGTTCAGACCATGGGCGCGGGGACCGCGGCGATCAGCCCACCATCCACCAGCACATCCTGGCCGTTGATATAGGACGCCTCGTCCGACGCCAGAAAAGCGACCGCGGCGGCGATATCCGCCGGGGAACCCAACCGTGCCGCGGCCACCGACGAGATCGCGGCGGCCTGCGCCTCCGCCGAGACCTCGGCCCGATACGAAGGAGTGTCGATATAGCCCGGGCTGATCGAATTGACCCGGATCCGGCGCGGGGCCAGTTCGGCGGCCAACGCCTGCGCCAGATTCCGGACAGCCGCCTTGGTCGCCGAATACAGTGCCGCCGCCGGGACACCGCGGTGCACCGCCCACGACGAGTCACCACGATCGCACCGTGATCGGGAACCAACGGCAACGCCTTCTGAACGGTGAAGAAAACACCCTTCAAGTTCGTGCCGATCACACGATCGAAGTAGTCCTCGGTGATGTCGGGCACCGGGCGGAACGCGGCGGTCCCGGCGTTCGCGAACACGACATCGAGCCGGCCGAAGCGGGAACGCGCCGTATCCACGAGCGCATCGAGGTCGGCCGGATCCGCGACATCACCCTGTACGGTGACCAGTCGGTCACCGGCGTCCAGTTCCGCCGCGGCGGCATCGAGGCCCGCCCGGGCGCGGCCGGTGATGATCACCCGCGCGCCCTCGTCGAGCAGTCGGCGCGCGGTCGCCAGACCCATACCGCTGCTACCACCGGTGACGAGCGCGGTCCTACCGTCGAAACGAAAACGAGCACTGGACATCACAGAACCTTTCCCACGGAGCGAATGGTTCGATGAACATCCAACCGGATGGGAACATTCCGGCGCCCACCGCGCCGCTCACGACCCCGCTACGCGAGCCAGTTCCTCACCTCCGCCGCAGGCCGGATGACCGCCGCGGCCATCGACCTCGATGGCCGCGACACCAAACGCTATCCGGACATCGTCGCGCGCATCGCGGATATGGCAGGCGACAACAGCGCACCGTGACAGGCGGTGGCCCGGCCCACCGCCCGCATCAGCGACTCCGGGGCGCAGTGCAGCCGAGTACCGCGAACTCGGCCGCACCCGCCGCGGCGGAACTCCCGCCCGCCAGCACCAGCGTCCGGGCCCGCTGATACCCGCACCGCGCCGCCTCGAAAGCGGCCGCCACCGCCGGCAACAACTCGGAACTGCCCAGCGCAGCGGCGCGGTCGACGATCGCACCCGCCACCGGATCACCGGCCACTGCCGTCCGAGCCGTCACCAGATGCTCCCACGCCGACGGCCTCGGCACGCAACGCGAAATACCAGTGCCGCCACACCCACACGACCCGCTGATCCATCTCGTCCGGGTCGGCCGCCAACCCCGACAGCGCCTCGGCGGCCCGCCCCTCGTGCAGCAACACCACCGCATCGAACACCGCGCGGTAGGCGACCTGCTGCCTCCGCCGAGGAGCGGGCCGCGATGAAGGAGCACGTGCAGGAGCTGAAGACCGCGGCCCGCCGCGGCTCCCGCGCCGCCAAGGCCGACGGCGAAGGCGACGTGCTCGCCAAAATCGCGGAGATGTCGGAGAACGACCGCGCTCTGGCCGAACGGATCCACGCCCTCGTCAAGACCAGCGCACCGGCGCTGTCCCCGAAGCTCTGGTACGGCATGCCGGCCTATGCCAAGGACGGCAAGGTCGTCTGCTTCTTCCAGAGCGCGGCCAAGTTCAAGGCCCGCTACGCCACCCCCGGTTTCAACGACTCGGCCAACCTGGACCACGGGGCCCTGTGGCCGACCGCCTTTGCGCTGACGAGACTCACCCCGGCCGACGAGAGCCGGATCGGTGAACTGCTCGCCAAATCGGTCGGCTGAACTATCCGAGGCCTGACTGTCCCACCGTGGCGGCGGGCCACGGACAACGTGACAGCCCACCCGAGCGCAACACTCGGGTGGGCTCTCCCCCCTGTTCGTTTTTGGGTCGCTTTTTGAGTCAGGTTGGGTGTGATGAATTGGACATGTTTAGATGCGCATATCTACGTATCCTTCTTTAAATGCTGGGATGCGCCGCGGCGAGTGGTTCGTGCCGATGGCTCCGCGTTCAGGTGGTCGGACCCGCATGGTCGGTAGACACGCTAGATGATTGATTCCAAGGGGTGGGACGGTGGTCGAAGGCGGTAGCGCCCCAGTTCGGCCGGTTCGCGGCCTCTTGGACGGCCCACCGGTTGCTATCGGAACATATAGCGCTCCAGCCGTGCGCGAAGCGGACCCGGTATGACTACCAGGAGCGGGTTAGAGGGAGTCGATCCAGCGTTGCAGGCGGCGGCCCTCGGTGGCCATCAGCTCGGGCTCGCGGAAGGTGTTGGTCAGCACCGAGATCCCCTGGTATGCCGCGATCAGCGCGACGGCCAGCTCGCGCGCGTCCTGTCCGTGGCCCATCTCGCGGAACTGCCGTTCGGCCCAGTCGACCAGGCTGCGCATGTGCTCGGCCAGTTTGCGGTCCAGACCGTCGGCGCGCTTGTCCAGCTCCGAGGCCAGCGTGCCGGTGGGGCACCCGTACCGTGCCGCGAGGTCGCGCTGGTCGACCCAGCCGCGGACGAGCGCCTTCAGCCGCTCGCGGGGGGTGGGTAGGGTGTCGAGGTCGGCGAGCAGTGCGCGCAGCGCCTCGCCGTGGGTGCCGATGGCGGCCTCGACCAGTTCGCCCTTGGTCTTGAAGTAGTAGTAGACGTTCCCGATCGGTACGTCGGCGGCGCGCGCGATATCGGCAAGCGTCGTCTTCTCGACCCCCTGCTCGTGCAGGACAGTGGCCGCGGCGGCGGTGAGCCGTTCCCGCTTACCCGGCGTCGACGTTGGTGAGTGAGTCACCTGACTAAGTGTAGACAAGCCAGTGCGGGTCGGCTAGCGTGTCATGGGTAAGTCAGTCAACTAACTAATTGCATGCGAGAGGTACACGATGATCGTGGTAACGGGCGCGACCGGAAATGTCGGCGGCGAGCTGGTTCGGATCCTCACAGCCGCCGGCGAGGACGTAGTCGCCGTATCCCGCCGCCCCGGGCCGCTGCCGGACGGTGTACCGCACCGGTCGGCCGACCTGGGCGACCCACACGGTCTGCGGACCGCGTTCGAGGGAGCCACCGCCTTGTTCCTTCTTGTCGCCGGCGATGATCCGGCGGCGATCCTCGGTGTCGCCGAGGAGAAGGGTGTCCGGCGGGTCGTTTTGGTGTCGTCCCAGGGCGTCGGCACCCGACCGGCGGCGTACGGCCATGCAGCGGCGTTCGAAGCCGCGGTGCGCGACTCCGGGCTGGACTGGACAATCCTGCGCTCCGGCGGCCTCGACTCCAACGCCTACGCGTGGGCCGAGTCCATCCGCGCCAACCTCACCGCCGCCGCGCCGTTCGGCAGCATCGGGCTGCCGACCGTCGATCCCGCCGACGTCGCCGCGGTCGCCGCAGCGACGCTGCGCGAGGACAAACATGCGGGCCGGACCTACGAGCTGACCGGCCCGGAGCTGGTCACCCCACGTGACCGGGCCGCCGCAATCGGCGCCGCGCTCGGCACACCGGTGCGCTACGTCGAACAGACTCGCGACGAGGCGCGTGCCCAGATGCTCACATTCATGCCCGAACCGGTCGTCGACGGCACCCTCGCCATCCTCGGCGACCCGCTGCCCGCCGAACAGCGCATCAGCCCCGACGTGGCACACGTCCTCGGTCGCGCCCCGCACACCTTCGCCGACTGGGCCACCCGCACCGCCGCCGCCTTCCGATGAAACCCACGGTCCAGGCGTTCCTCACCGAGCCGCGGATCGCGACCTTCACCACGATCCGCGCGGACGGCACACCGCACGTCGCACCGGCCCGGCTCACCTGGGACGACCCGGCGAGCACGGCCCGCCGGTACCACCGACGCTATCGCTGTGCCCCGCCCGACCCCGCCGGTCGCGTCGTCATCGAGATCGCGGTCGATCGCATCCTCACCCTCGACCTCTGAAGGATATCCATGCCCGACACCCACATACTCGACTCGACCATGCACCATCGCGAGACCGGCACCGGCGCACCGATCGTGTTCCTGCACGGCAACCCGACCTCGTCGTACCTGTGGCGCAACGTCCTGCCCATCGTCGGCCCCGGACGGCTGCTCGCCCCGGACCTGATCGGCATGGGTGAGTCGGGCAAGCCGCCGATCGACTACACGTTCGCCGACCGCGCGGTACCTGGACGCCTGGTTCGACGCACTCGGGCTCGGCAAGGTCGTGCTCGTCGGACACGATGTGGGGCGGTGCGCTCGCGTTCGACTGGGCAGCCCGCCATCCCAGCCGGGTACGCGGGGTCGCGTTCACCGAGACCATCGTCAAACCGATGAGCTGGGACGAGTTCCCCGAGGCCGGCCGGGACCTGTGGCAGGCCATCCGGACCATCGGCGTCGGCGAGTCCATGTTCCTGGACGACTCGTTCGTCCAGGACGGCCTGCGCGCTTCTTGCACCCGGCCACCTTCAGCGCGCGGGTCTGCCGATCGAGGTTCTGGTCGCGGGTCGAGACGCGGGCGTACCCGATCAAGGCCCCTCCCCCGCCGATCGGATCCAGGGCATCGCCGTCGAGGGAAAGTGGCTCGAGCGCATCGGTCAGGGCAGCAGGCAGTAGTTAGATGCGCATATCTAGATATCGACAGATTAATTAATCGTTGGTGGCAGGCGGGTGTGACGGACACCCCAGCAGTTCCAGTAGCCCGAATCGACCGACGAGACCCGATCTGTTCGCCACCCACGGCACGCGCCTTTCCGGGAGGCACAGGCCCGGCACCTGCCACTCCCCCCTTGCACCCGGCCGAGGCCGCTGGGGCGGGATACGAACGGTCCGGACCGAATCCGATGCCGCGCCGCTAGTCTGGTGCGAACGCCGCGAGACGGAGACGAACAGAGGACAGGAGACCGATCCGATGGGTCCGGTGAACCGTCGACGATTTCTGACCACCAGCGCGGTAGCCGCCGGCGCTGTCGTCCTGGGAACAGGACGAGCCGGTGCGCGCCCCGCGCCCCCGGTCGAGGTCGCCCCGCTGGGTGCCGGCTTCCTGTGGGGGGTCGCCTCTTCGGGATTCCAGTCCGAAGGACATGCGCCGGACAGCAACTGGACCCGTTATATCGCGGCCGGGAAAACCGAGGACCCGTATCTCGACTCGGTCGATTTCTACTCGCGCTACCGGTCCGATATCGCCCTGGCCGAACAACTCGGGGTGCGCGCCTACCGGATCGGTATCGAATGGGCCCGGGTACAACCGCGTCCGGGCGAATGGGACGAGGACGGTTTCCGGTTCTACGACGAGGTCGTCGAGGCCATTCGCGCGGCGGGGATGCGCCCCATGCTCACCCTCGACCATTGGGTCTATCCGGGCTGGCAGGTCGATCGCGGCGGGTGGCGGCGCGCCGGAATGGTCGAGGACTGGCTCACCAACGCCCGCCGGGTCGTCGACCGGTACGCCCGGTTCGAACCGCTGTGGATCACCTTCAACGAGCCCGCCGCCTACCTCATGAACGAGGTGCGTCACGGCGGGATCGGTGTCCCGGATATCCCGGCGATGCAGGACCGGCTGGCCGACGCCCACAATGCGATCTACGACCACATCCACCGAGTACAGCCGGGGGCTATGGTGAGCAGCAATGTCGCTTATATCCCCACCGCCGAAGACGCCGTGAACGGCGCGTTCATCGGCCGGGTCGGCGCGAAACTGGACTACATCGGGATCGACTACTACTACGGGTTCTCCCCCGCCGAGGTTCTCGCCCGGATCCCCGACCCCGGCAAGATGTGGACACTGTCGCTGCAATCGGAGGGTATCTACTACGCGCTCGATCACTATGCGCGGCGCTTCCCGGGCAAACCCCTCTACATCGTGGAGAACGGGATGCCGACCGAGAACGGGCACCCGCGGGCGGACGGCTACCTCCGCGCCGACCTCCTGCGGGACACCGTGTACTGGATACAGCGCGCGGCGGCCGACGGCATAAATGTCATCGGATACAACTACTGGAGCCTCACCGACAACTATGAATGGGGCTCCTACACACCGAGATTCGGGCTGTACACCGTCGACGTACTCGGCGATCCCGCCCTCACCCGGCGGCCCACCGACGCCGTGGCCGCCTACACGGCCCTCACCCGGCGCGGCGGCGTCCCCGGCGATTACCGGCCGACCCGCGCGCCGGCCGCCTGTTCGATCGTGGACGGACTCACCAGCTGCACCGATCAGGTCACCGTGCCGCGCTGATCCGCGCACGGCGACCTGATCGGCCGGGGCGATACCTCGCCGGGTAGTTCGGCCGACCTCGACGGGCCGCGCCGCTGTTCCGTCCGGTTTCGCGGCCGGGTTCGGTCGTCCCGGGCGCGTCGCCGCCGAGCGTTCGCCGGCGAACGCGATCACCGCCGACAGCGCGGACAGGTCGGCGATCGGCGAGAGACCGGTGTCGTCGCCGGCGGTGAGATCCTCGAACCAGCCGAAGAGGCAGGGACCGGCGAATCCGCCGAGATTGCCGACCGTGTCGACCAGGGCGAGACGTGAACTGCGCCGGGCCTTCGACCCCCGCGCCATCCTGAACCCCGGCGTGGTGCTGTGACCCGTTCGGCCCGGACCGGTGCGATGCCGGATCGGGCCGGTCGTGCGAGACTGGCCGGGTGAACGGGGAGAAGGAAGTCCGCGCCGACCGCACTCGCGCCACCAGCACCACGCGACCTCCCGATCGGGGGGACGTCTTCGGCTCCGGCGTGTTGTGGCTGGCCAAATGGGCGTTATGCGTCGTCGCCATTGCGGCGGGCGCCTGGGTACTGGGTTTCCTGGCGGCCCGGCTGTGGGTGGTCCTGCTGCCGGTGCTGCTCGCGATCGTGGTCTCCACGGTGCTCTGGCCGCCCACCCGCCTGCTGGTGAAAGCGGGGTTGCCACCGGCCGCGGCGGCCTCGCTCACGCTCATCGGTTTCATCGGGGTGCTGGCGGGTGGGGTCGCGTTGATCGTGCCCTCGGTGGTGGATCAGGTGCCCGAACTCTCCGACAAGGCCACCACGGGTATCAACACGGTCCGGGACTGGCTGCAGGGCCCACCACTGAACATCCGCGACGAACAGCTCAACTCGGCCGTCGACGCGGTGGTGTCGCGGGTGCAGTCCAGCGCCGAGCAGATCGCCTCCGGTGTCTTCACCGGGGTCAGTACCGCTACCTCCGTGCTGGTCACGATATTCCTGGTGCTGATCCTCAGCTTCTTCTTCGTGAAGGACGGGCCGAAATTCGTCCCGTGGATGCACAAGTTCACCGGCGGGCGCAGCGGCCGGCATTTCGAGGAAGTACTGGTGCGGGTCTGGGATGTGCTCGGCGGATTCATCCGCACCCAGGCGCTGGTCAGCTTTATCGACGCGTTCTTCATCGGGCTCGGGCTGGTCCTGCTCGGCGTGCCGCTGTGGGGTGTGCTGACCGCACTGACATTCCTGGGCGGCTTCATCCCGATGGTGGGCGCGTTCGTCGCCGGTGCGCTGGCGGTGCTCGTGGCGCTGGTCGGTAACGGGTTCACCACCGCGCTCATCGTGCTCGTCATCATCATCGCGGTGCAGCAGCTCGAGGGTAATGTGCTGCAACCGGTGCTGCAGAGCCGCACCATGAAACTGCACGCGGTCGTGGTGCTGCTGGCAGTCACCGGGGGCGGCACCCTGTACGGCATCACGGGAGCGTTCCTGGCGGTACCGGTGGTCGCGGTGGTGGCGGTCGTGGTCCGCTACATCAGCGAACAGATCGACGTGGCCGTGTCCGAAGGGGATCCGGCAGCGAAGGCAGCCGCGGATCCGGTGACACCCGAGGTCGATACCGAAAAGTCCGCGGAACCCGGCCGGTAGCGCCGAGCCCGAGCTACCACGAGATCCGGTTCACGCCACGCCGAGCAGCGTTTCCAGGCCGGCGATATGGGTTTCGAAGACCTGCGTGCGGTCGCGGAAGGTGTCCGCGCCGTACATATCGAAGACATCGAAGTTCACGGCGCCGAACAGCGCGCACCAGACGGTGAGCCCGCGCGCCAGCACCCAGTCCGGCACCTCGAGCCCGAATTCGGCCCGGATCCGGACGAAATCATCGGCGAGCGGCCCGGTGAGCGGCGGCCGGTCCGTCGCCGGAGGCACAAGCAGTCCACGGCGATGGGCCGCGGCAAAAATCCCCATCAGCGTCACGATCACCCGGGTGCCCGGGGTGACCGTGCGATCGGCCGGGGCGGCGTATCCGGGTACCGGAGTGCCGAACAGCAGGCCGTACCAGGCGGGTTCGGCGAGCGCCCAGGCGCGGACGGTGCGCGCGGTGACCCGGAACTGTTCGATCGGATCGTCGGGTGCGGCGGCGAGCGCGGCGTCCACGGCATCGCCCAGCGCGTCGTATCCGTCGACCACCAGCAGGGTCAGCAATTCGTCCCGGCTGCGGACATAGCGGTAGACCGCGGAGGAAACCACGCCCAGGTCACGGGCCACCGCGCGTAACGACAGGGCGGCGGCGCCGTCGGTGGCAAGATGTTCGCGCGCGATCCGCTTGATATCGATCATCGTCTGGGCCCGGGCGCGGGCACGGGGGGTGGTCATAGGACCACCCTGGCCAATTCAGAGAGCACTGTCAACAGTAGTGAGCATTGCTCCACTTCGGCTGTGTTAATGTTACCGCAAGTCACTGCTGACCATCCGAACCCAAGGAGAAGTCCCATGTCCGAGGCGGCCACGGATTTCGATGTTCTCATCGTCGGTTCCGGGTTCGGTGGCAGTGTCACCGCCCTGCGGCTGATCGAAAAGGGCTATACCGTCGGCGTCCTGGAAGCCGGCCGCCGCTACGCCGACGACGAACTGCCCAAGACCAGCTGGGATCTGCGCAAGTTCCTGTGGGCGCCGAAACTCGGCTGCTACGGCATCCAGCGCATCCATCCCCTGCGCAATGTGCTCATCCTCGGCGGCGCGGGGGTCGGTGGCGGATCGCTCAACTACGCCAACACTCTCTACGTCCCGCCGGAGCCGTTCTTCCAGGACCCGCAGTGGCGCGATATCACCGACTGGCGTGGCGAACTCACGCCCTACTACGAGCAGGCGAAGCGCATGCTCGGCGTGGTGCAGAACCCGCATATGACGCCGGCCGACGAAGTCTTCAAACAGGTCGCCGAGGATATGGGCGTCGGCGACACCTTCGTCCGGACCCCGGTCGGCGTGTTCTTCGGTGAACCCGGCGAGACCGTGGACGACCCCTACTTCGGCGGCGTCGGCCCGGCCCGCACCGGGTGCCTGGAATGCGGCGACTGCATGGTCGGATGCAAGTTCGGGGCGAAGAACACCCTCGTCAA
Organism: Nocardia sp. NPDC002869; assembly: GCF_046764065.1. Classification (NCBI taxonomy): domain Bacteria; kingdom Bacillati; phylum Actinomycetota; class Actinomycetes; order Mycobacteriales; family Nocardiaceae; genus Nocardia; species Nocardia sp. NPDC002869. The sequence goes on along the minus strand of NZ_JBKOOL010000020.1, from coordinate 42,104 downwards.
GAATTACCTGTACCTGGCCGAACGCGCCGGGGCGCAGGTGGTGCCGATGACGACGGTGACCGAACTGCGGCCGCAACCCGACGGCAGCTGGGTGGTCTCGGCGCAGCGCACCGGCGCCTGGGTGCGCACACAGCGCACCACCTACACCGCCCGCCAGGTCGTGGTCGCCGCCGGCACCCTCGGCACCCAGCGCCTCCTGCACGAGATGCGGGACCGGCGGGTGCTCCCGGAACTGTCCGACCGGCTCGGCCTGCTCACCCGCACCAACTCCGAATCCATCGTCGGCGCCGCCACCAAGAAGCTCGCGCCGGGCCAGGACTTCACCCGGGGCGTCGCGATCACCTCGTCGATCCACCCCACCCCCGACACCCATATCGAGCCGGTGCGATACGGGCGGGGTTCCAACGCGATGGGCTTGCTGCAGACGCTGATGGTCGACGGCGGCGGCCGCCTTCCGCGGTGGCTGCGGTTCCTGGGTACCGCGCTGCGTCACCCCCTGTTGCTGCTCAGCTTCCTGAGCGTCCGCAACTGGAGCGAACGGACCATCATCTCGCTGGTGATGCAGCATCTGGACAACTCCATCACCACCTACACCACCCGCGGACTCTTCGGCCGCAAACTGACCAGCAAGCAGGGGCACGGCGAGCCGAACCCGACCTGGATCCCGGCGGGCAACGAAGCCACCCGCCGGGTCGCCGAGCAGATCGGCGGCACCGCGGGCGGTACCTGGGGCGAAGTGTTCAATATTCCGCTCACCGCGCATTTCCTCGGCGGCGCCGCGATCGGCGCCGACCGCGATACCGGGGTGATCGACGCCTACCACCGGGTCTTCGGCTACCCGACCCTGAGCGTGGTGGACGGCGCCGCGGTCTCGGCGAACCTGGGGGTCAATCCGTCCCTGACCATCACCGCCCAGGCCGAGCGCGCCGCCGCGTACTGGCCGAACAAGGGCGAACAGGATCCCCGGCCCCCGCAGGACGCGCCGTACCGCCGGATCGCGCCGGTGGCACCGAAATCCCCGGTCGTCCCCGAATCGGCGCCGGGCGCGCTGCGGTTGCCGATCACACCGGTGACCGACCCGGCCGCGAGCTGAACCGGCGGTCTCAGCCCTTGAAGTAGACCAGCTGATGGCTGGTCGCCAGCAAGGTGCCGTCGTGACCCCACAGGTGGGCGATCTGATCGAAGTGACCGTGCCCGAAGCGGTTCGCGCGGGCGCGGCCCAGCAGATATTCGGTGCCCTGGGCGGCCAGTTCCTCGGCGGTGGCGTGGAAGTACACGGTGAGTGAGATCGTGCCGGCCGGTAGGTAGCGCCCGCGCCGCAGGAACACGCGGGGATAGAACGCGTCCGACATAGCGGTGAGCGAGGCGAAGTCCACCGGCCGGGCCGGGGTGTCGCGGAGCCACAGGGTGCTCACCGAGTCGGGATTCTCCGGAATCTCGGCGGTGGGCTCGACATCGGGGACGGCGCCGGCGACGAACCGCAGATCATAGTTGCGGCCCCAGGCGATGAAATCCGGGAAAATCTGCGGTTCCACGCCCTCGGCGTCCGGCCCCGGCACCGACGGCATGCTCAGCTCGAGATCCGACCAGGTATCGCGACGGATGCCGAATACCGCGGTCGCGGTGGTGGTGACCGTCCCGTCCTGGGTGAGTTCGAGCTGCCAATGCTGATTCGTGCGATTGGTGCGTACCGGCCGCGCGGTGATCTCGAAGGGCCCGTCGGCGATCGGTCCCGCGTAGTTCACCGTCAGCGACAGCGGATCACCGGCCCGTTCGGGATGCCGTTCGACCGCCCGCAGCAGCGCCGCCGCGGTAACGCCGCCGAACGGGCCGACCATATTGGCGTAATCGGGGCAGGTGTGACCGGCCAGCCGGTGCCCGTCGGTGTATTCCACAGCGATAGCCGTATCGAAAGGATGGGTCGGCGCGTCGATCCCGGTCACGGATCCTCCAGAAAAATCGGGCCGCTGACACGGCGAGACATCGATAAGTATGACAACATGCATAGTAATCACGGGCAAGAGGGAGCAGCGCATGCCACGACCGAAGGATCCCGACGGGCCCCGGGCGGCCATGATCGACAGCGCGATATCACTCATCCGGCGGCGCGGAGTCGCGGCCGTCTCGTTCACCGACGTACTCCAGGCCAGTGGCGCACCGCGCGGATCGGTGTACCACCATTTCCCCGGCGGCCGGGCACAGCTGATGACCGAGGCCACCGGGGCCGCGAGCAGCCGGGTGACCCGCGGAGTCACCAAAGCGCTGACGGCGCCGCGGGCCTCGGCAGCCCTGCGCGCACTCGCCGATATGCTGTCCCGCGGGCTGGACAAACACGACTACGCGCTCGGGTGCCCGATCGCCGCCGCCGCACTCGGCAACGAACCCGGCGCCGTCGCCGCCGCCGGATCGGCGTTCGATACGTTGCGCGAACTCATCGCCGCCAAACTCGTCGAGGACGGGGCCCGGCCGGAGCGGGCCCGTTCCATCGCGCTACTGGTGATCAGCGCACTGGAAGGCGCGCTGATCGTCGCCCGTACCGAACGCGGACCGGCCGCGCTGAATACGGTGGTCGAGGAGTTGAGCGAAATCTGCCGGGCCGCGATCGAGAACCGGTAGCGCGCTCACTCCACCGCGCGGGTCTTGATGGCGTCGCGCGAGATGAACACGTCGTATTCGCCGGGCGTCGCGATCACCGCGTTGCCGTAGGCCGACCGGACGAACGGCGAGGTGAACCAGCGGTTTTCGCTCATATCCTCGAAGAAGTCGCGATCCCCGCCGTTGAGGAAGATGTGGTTCTGCGCGGTGGCCACCCCGTCGAGCCGCTGCCCGTACAGACGCGACACCTTGTACCCGGAATGGAAGCCGAGGGCATTGACCCACGGTTCCAGCTCCACCAACTGCGCCTGCAGGACCCACATATCGCCCTCGACCCGGTGCGTACTGCGCTCGGTGGTACCACCGTCGGTATCGAACAGCGTCAGCTGTACCTCGAGTTGATGCTCCGCGCCGGACACCGGCGCCACCACCACGTGCGCCGCCCGGACCTCCCCCGTCAGGCCGAGGTAGGTCTGGACGAGTGTGGCGATCCACAGCACCAGCGCCGCGGCGGCCAGAAGTAGCGCCCCGCCGGCGCCCCGAGCGATCAGGGCCCGCGGGCCCCTCTTGCGCAATGCGAACAACGCCGAAACCAACAGGGCCACACCGAGGATGATCGCGAGGATCGAACCGGCTTGCAGCACCCCGAAATCCACCGGGTAACTCATGCGCCGGTTATACCCCGGTAGCGCGCGAAGTCACCCGCGAACGAGGTTTTCCGATCGATTCGTACACCGCGGCGAAGATGCCTCGCGTCCGGCTCCACTCTCGTATGTTTGCGGGTACACGAGATCGAAAGGTGCGAAGGTGACAGAAGTCAGTGCGGACTATGTGATCGTCGGGTCGGGATCGGCGGGAGCCGTGCTCGCGAACCGGCTGAGCGCGGACCCGGGCCGTTCGGTGATCCTGCTGGAGGCCGGCCCGGCCGACAAGGACAAATTCATCCACATACCGGCCGCCTTCGCCAAACTCTTCCGTACCCCCTACGACTGGGACTACCTCACCGAACCTCAGCCCCAGCTCGACGATCGGCAGATCTACTGGCCCCGCGGCAAAACCTTCGGCGGCTCGTCCTCGCTCAACGCCCAGATGTGGGTGCGCGGTTTCCGCGCCGACTACGAGGAGTGGTCGGTCGCCGGGGGGCCGGAATGGGGCTTCGACCGGGCGGTCGAGCACTTCCGGGCGATCGAGAACGTCGAGGGCGCCAGCGGTCCCGACCACGGCACCGGCGGCCCCCAGCACATCTCGCATCAGCGCAGCCCGCGTCCGTCGACCGCCGCCTATCTGCGGGCAGTGGCCGAACGCGGTTTCCCCATCGAGGAACCGAACCTGCCCGAACCGCAGGGTTTCACCCAGACCATGGTCACCCAGTACAAGGGGCGACGCTGGAGCACCGCCGACGCGTATCTGCGACCGGCGCTGAAGCGGCGCAATCTCGATGTGTACCCGGAGGCCACCGCCACCCGGGTGTTGTTCGACGGCGACCGCGCCGTCGGTGTCGAATACATGCGCGGCGGCCGCCTCGAGAAGGTGACGGCCCGCACCGAGGTCGTACTCTGCGGCGGCGCGATCAACAGCCCGCAACTGCTCATGCTCTCGGGTATCGGCGATCGCGCCGAACTCGAGCGCCACGGGATCACGGTCCGCCACCACGCGCCCGAGGTCGGCGTCAACCTGCAGGATCATCTCGTCACCGGACTCGGTTACGGGGTCGACACCGATTCGCTGTTCGACGCCGAGAAACCGGCCCAGCTGATCAACTACCTGCTGCGCCATCGCGGCATGCTCACCTCGAACGTCGGTGAAGCGTACGGTTTCGTCCGCAGCCGCCCCGAGCTGGAACACCCCGACCTCGAATTGGTCTACGCGCCCGCGCCCTTCTACCACGAAGGCCTGATCGAGCCGACCGCCCACGGCGTCATCCTGGCGACCGTTCTGGTGCGCCCGCACAGTCGCGGCACGATCACACTGGCCTCCGGTGATCCGCTGGCCAAGCCGGTGATCGATCCGAAGTACCTGTCCGACGAGCAGGGCATCGACCGGGCGGCGCTGATGACCGGCCTGCGGTACTGCGCCGAGATCGCCGATACTGCCGCCATGCGAGAGGTGCTGGGTCCCCTCTGTTATCCGCCGGACGCACCCGCCGACGGAGCGTCGGAAGCCACGCGCGCGCTGACACTCAACGGCTATTCGCACACCCTCTACCATCCGGCCGGCACCTGCCGGATGGGCTCGGACGAGAACAGTGTGGTGGACCCGCAACTGCGGGTACGCGGCGTGCGGGGCCTGCGCGTCGCCGACGCCTCGATCATGCCGGTGCTGGTACGCGGGCACACCCACGCGCCCAGTATGTTCATCGGGGCCCAGGCGGCCGACTTCCTCACCCGCGCATAGATCGCGGTGCCACCGGCCCGGACGCGGTACAGGGCCGGTGGCAACCGGATCGGCCGAGCCCACCGGGTGAACCGAGCGGTGGCCACCCGGTGGGCGTACTGCCGCCGCGCGCGGACGAGGGGATACAGGCCGTGCGGCGGACGACCCGTACGAATCCGCGGCGGCCGTGTGTGCTCCGAGCCGACCGGTGGAGTCGGGCCGGCCGCCGGGGCAGTCACACGGGACTGCGGTAAATCACGAATTCTGCGGTAATTCCAGAGCGGCCCGCAGGGTCGGCCAGCTGCGATGCAATTGCACTTCGAAATCCGGCCAGGAATGCATCCCCGCGGGCAGATAATCCACCACCGCGGGAATGCCGAGTTCGGTGAGACGGGTGGCGAATCGTTGCGTGCACAGGTGCGCGCCCGACTCCAGCAGCGAGCCGCCGCCGAGCAGCACCGCCAGAATCTCGCGGCTGCCACCGATCGACATCAGTGCGGCGTTGCTGGGCGAACCGTTGGCCACCGACACATAGATCCGGGTGCCCCGCAATGTATCCGCACCGAGCAGACTGTCGTGAGCGAGCCACTCCGGCGAAGCAGGCGGGCCGAAAAGATTTTCCGGATTGCCGCCCCGCGAGGCCACCGTCATGGTCGTCACCGCGCGGCCGAGCTGGTCGGAAGTGGAATAGCAGCCACTCATCCCGGCGACGCCCCGGTAGAAACCCTGATGCCGCTGGGTCAGCATCATCGCCGCCTGCGCGCCCATGGACACCCCGGCGATCGCCCGGGATCCGTTGGAGCCCAGATACTTTTCGACAATCGGCGGGAGCTCTTCGGTGAGGAAGGTCTCCCAGCGGTTCATGCCCAGCGCGGTGTCCACCCGGATCCAGTCGGCGTACATACTGGCCGTACCACCGGTGGTCAGCACCACGTCGACCGGTTTGTCGGCGAAGAATTCGGCCGCTCCCCCCTTGGTCAGCCACCCCGAGGTCGGGCCGCCGTCCACGCCGTCGAGCAGATACAGCGTGGGCCGGGGTGCCGGACCGGAACCGACCAGGGTGTCGATCGCGATCTCACGGCCCATGGCGGCCGAACGGATGTGTAACCGGATCCGCCGATCGTCGAGTACCTGGACGCGCAGCAACCGGCCACCGGACTCCTGCGCGCTCGTGGCCGGCGCCGGCGGCGGGTTTCCCGCGGGGTCGGCGGCGGCCGGGGGCATCGCGGTGGCGACTGCGCCCAGTACGGCCAGTGCGGCCAGGAACGGAACGCGTAATTTCATCTCGTACCTCGCAGTAACGCTCGCAGACCCGGCTCACCCATCACGCGGCTCCCGGCGTGCCCCGACCGGCGCGCGGGCCCGGCGCGGCGACGGGACGTGGCAGCCGGTGCATTCGCAGCGCGTCCGCGACCGCGTCGTCCTGTGCCGCGGTGGCGTCGCCGGTTATCCGGTACAGGCCGGGGGGCCGTCCGCTGGTACGGAGCCGGTCCAGTACATCCTGGGTGCGCCCCGCCAGCTCCGGTACGTCCGCGGTGGCGCCCGCGGCGACCGTCGCCGTGGGCCGCACTTCCGCGGCCTCGGCCACCAACTGCAGCACCTCGGCGCTCATCAGCCCCGCCGCCGTGCGACCGACCGGACCGGACCGGTCCGTTTCCAGCGGGATCAGCACAGTTCCGCCGTCGGCACGTAGCAGCGACAGCGACCGCGACCCCAGTGGTGTGCCGAGCGCGGCCTGCACCCGGCGCAGTTTCCGGCGGGCGGCCGAGACCGCTTCGGGGCCGCCCGCGCGCTCCTCGGCGTGCGGTGGGAGCGCCAGCGCCACCACCTGATAGGCCGGCGCCACCCGGAAACCGGACCGTTTTGCCAGTGCGGCCACTCCGTGCCCGCTCAGCAGGGCGGCCACCATCGTCTGCGCCGAGGTCTGATGTTCCCGCGCGACGACCCGGTGCTCGTCCAGATACGCCGCCGCGGCGGCAGTGCTCACCACCTCCACCACCCGGACCAGCAGCCGGGCCCCGTCCACCATCGCCTCGGCTCGCAATGCCGCGGCGGCGATCCGTTCCGCGAGGAATTCCACGGCGTCCCGGGCACATTCGTGGCAGGCGGTGAGCACCGTTTCCAGTGCCACCCCCTCCCGGGCCCAGCGCACCGCCGCGGCCACGACCGCCGGTGGCGCGGCGGCGGGGGCGGCAGGTTCGGGCGCGAGGACTTCGGCGATATCGGCGAGACACCGCCGCACCGTCGTGCCCACCTCCGCGATTCCGCCGAATCGATCGGGGCGCCGCAGATGCGCCACCAGTTCGGTTTCCAGGTCCGTGCTCCCGGAATCGGCTCTACTGCCCACCATAACTACCGAACAGTAACCTCTCTCGCGGCCGGTAGATACGATCCAGCGGTACTCCGGAGAGTTCATCAGTGACCGGCCCGCGGTTTGGGTTCGATCACAAGACGGTAACGAGTTACCCCTTGCGAGTTCAATACTCGGGCAATTCGGCGCGACCGCCGGCGAGCCCTGCGCCGGTCCCGGGGATGATCAGCGACCGGCGCCGCCCTGTTCCCGGCGGGCCGGCTGATCCATGATCCGCGGCTGGCGCCGGCGCAGAGCCGTCAGCAGGCCCGGTGTGTATTCCGGCGGCGCCGCGTGCACCGACAGTTGATTGGCGACCGCGCGGTAGGCGTCCAGGTCCGCCTGCTTGTCGAGATACAGAGCGCCCGTGAGCTGCTGGAGGTAAACGATATCGGGTAGATCCGCCTCGGCGAACCGGAGATAGGTGAACGCGCCGTCGGCCAGCGCCGGACCGCCCACGTGATCGGCCAGGATCTGCACCGTGATGTGCGGCTGCCGGGCAGCGGCCAGCAGCCGGTCGATCTGCGCACCCCATATCCTCGAGCCGCCGATCCGGCGGGTCAGGGCGGCCTCTTCCACGATCAGCCACAGATGCGGCGGATGCGGCCGGTCGAGAATGTGCTGGCGGCGCATCCGCAGCGCCACCCGGCGTTCGATCGCGTCCTCCGGCTCCCCCGGATGCGCCAGCGTCAGTAGGGCGCGCGCATAGTCCGCGGTCTGTAGCAGCTCCGGCACGATACGCGGTTCGTAACAGCGGATCACCTGTGCGGCCTGTTCGAGACCCAGGTACATATCGAACCATTTCGGCAGCCAGTCGTTGTCCCGGTGCCACCACCCGGAGGTATTGGCCTGCCGAGCGAGTTCCTGGAACGCGTCGAGTTCCTCGGTGTCGGTGACCCCGTACAGCCCGAGCAGATCCACCAGATCGCGTTCACGAATACTGGTGCGTCCGAGCTCGAGCCGGCTGATCTTCGAATCCGAACCACGGATATGGTCACCGGCCTGTTCCCGGGACAACCCGCTGGCCTCGCGCAGCCGCCGTAACCGGCCGCCGAGCACCATCCGCAGCACTGTCGGCCCGCCGTCGGCCGCGGCTCGCGCCGTGAACCCCGGGCCGGCCGAGGTCTCCGCCTCCAACGCCGATCGCATTCCAGAAGCACCCATTATTCGAGTTTCGCATGGGAGCCGTGCCGGAGACCAAACGAAACAGTCGAGGCGTAAACGACATTCGCCGGAGGGGGAACCGGGCATCGGGCTCGCCGAACCGAGTCGTTGCGACGCGGTTCATACCCGCCACCCCCGCTACGGGAGCGGGTACGCACCGGTGTGAATCGCCCCGAGACCCCTCCGCGGCACGCTGTGAATTCCCCGAATACGGCGCCGGAACATGTTCTCAGCAATGGCGCGAACCTACTGTGGCACACAACGGCGCCGTCGGGGACGCCTGGAAGGAGACGCGGATCTTGGACGCCACGACACCGGCCACCGCCGAACGCGACGACATCGCCCGCGACCACCTCACCCGCCGGGTCACGGTCTACTTCGACGGCATCACCGCGGACAGCGCCCTCGTCCTGGAATACGCGGCGACCAATGCCGAAGCCTGGGAATTCACCTCCGCGGCAATGCACGCCGGGCTCACCGTAACGGTGGACAGCAAGATCAGGCCCGGTCTGCGCCGGCTACCCTGTCACAGCCTGTGGCGTTGAGCGACCGGCCGGGCGCGGCGCGCGCACTCCGGCGCGCGCCACACTCACCGGCAGATCCGCACCGCAGCGGCGCGACCCTCTAGGCTCGGAAGCAGCCGGCGCGACGGGCGGGCCGGCTCCGAGGCGCAGGAGCGAGTATGCCGATCGATTCCGCGGCCCGCGCGGCCGGGGTATTGGCGATTCTCTCGGCCCTGGCCACCACCGGCTGCGCGAGTTCGGACTCCGATATCAGGTCCGGCAGGGCGCCCGCGGCCACCACGTCGCCCACGATCACGGCGCCGGCGACCGCCGTCACCCGCACCCCCCGCCCCACTCCCACGGTCGATCCGTACGCCGGGCAGCTCCTGATCGATCACCTGGAATGGACCGAGAACGCCGACGGCCCACGACTGAAGATCCACCCGACCCGGGCGGGCCGCGACACCACCTATCCCGGATCCGACCTCCGCGCCTGGCAGGAGATTCGTACCGCCGATCCGGCCGCCGACACCCCGGGCATGTGGGACCAGTTCCGCTGCCACTGGGACTGGGCACGTCTCATCGCCCCCGACAAACCCACCTGGAATCTCGAACCGTGGCGGCCGCCGGTGGGCTATGACGCGACCGTCGACGCCGCCTGCAATCCCGGCGGACCCGAACGCTGACCACGAAAGGACCCGTATGCGCATCGTCATCGCCGGTGGACACGGCAAGATCGCCCTCCTGCTCGCCGAACTCCTCACCGGCCGTGGCCACAGCGTCATCGCGTTGATCCGCAACTCCGCGCATGCGCCGGAGGTCTACGCGACCGGCGCCGAATCCGTGGTCCTGGATCTGGAGCAGGCGGTGGTGACCGACCTGGCCGCGACCGTCCAGGGTGCGGACGCGGTGGTTTTCGCGGCCGGCGCCGGGCCGGGCAGCGGGGTGGCCCGCAAGTACACCGTCGACCGCGACGGCTCCGTCCTGCTGGCCGAGGCCGCCGAACGGGTGGGGACCCGTCGCTTCCTGCAGATCTCGGCGATGGGTGCGGGTCTGGCCCCGGCCGCCGGCACCGACGAGGTGTGGGCCGCCTATATCGACGCCAAGACCCAGGCCGAGGACGATCTGCGCGGCCGCGACCTCGACTGGACCATCCTGCGGCCCGGTCGCCTGCTCGACTCCCCCGGCACCGGTTCGGTCACCCTGGCGCCGCCGCGGCTCGACCGGGGGGATATTCCCCGCGCGGACGTGGCCGCGGTGTGCGCCGCTCTGCTCGAAGCGGACCATACCGCCGGCCGCACCCTGGATCTGGTCGCCGGCAGCACGCCTATCGAGGCCGCGGTCGCCGCGTTGGCACACTGATTCCGGCATTGAAAACTGTTCGGACGCAAAGAATCGATCGTGCAGATGTACTTGCATTTGAAAGCACCAGCGACCTAGACTCTTCCCACAACGCTATACAGGGGAAAACAAGGGGAGGCCGCGTGAGTGAGCCGACGACACCATTCGCCAGTGGTTTACTGCCGCACCTGCGGGAGAGTCCGGCGGATCCGACCCGATTCGCAACTACTCCAGCAAGAATCGATCCCGCCCCGATCGGCAAGCCGGCGAACGGTATTGATATGACAACATTCGGCCTCCACAGCGGCCACCCGCTCGGCGATTCGACGCGCGAAAGCGCCGTGGAATTCGTTATCGACGCAATCGAATCCACTGGTGCGGCGACTCGGGACGATTTCGATATCGACCAGATCGTCACCACCGCGCACGCCCTGGCGGACGACTGGGACTTCCGGTCGTTGCAGCCGGACACCTTCTGGCGCGTCGCGTCGACCTTCATCCGGGCCTGACGCGCAACTCGACTCGACCTCACAGGCCTTTCGTATAGTCCGCGATGATCCTGCGCGACTCTTCCGGCGGCGCCGCCTGCACGCTCAACCGGTCCATCACCGACAGGTACAGCGCCAGATCCTCACGCCGGTCCAGATACAGCGCGCTGGTCAGCTGCTCGAGGTAGACGATATCGGGCAGCTCGGTCTCGGCGAAGCGGAGAATGGTGAAAGAGCTTCCCGCAGCGGCATGTTCACCCGCGGAGAAGGGGACCACCTGGATGGTCACATTCGGCAGCCGGGTCAGATCCAGCAGATGTTCCATCTGCGCCCGGTGCACATCCCGGCCACCGACCGGACGGTGCAGTGCCGCTTCGTCGAGTACCGCCCAGACGACCGGCGGATCGGCACGATGCAGTATTTCCTGCCGGCGCTGGCGGAATGCCACGCGGCGATCGGTATCGGAATCCTCGTAGCCGAGCGTCACCACCGCCCGGGCGTAATCCGGTGTCTGCAGCAGGCCGGGCACCAGGTGCGATTCGTAGGTACGGATCTTGCTGGCGGCCTGCTCCAGACCCAGATACGTGCCGAACCAGGGTGGCAGCAGATCGCCGTAGCGGTGCCACCATCCTGGTTCGTTCGCTTTACGCGCGAGTTCGAGAAAGCTCTCCTGCTCGCCCGGATCGTCGACGCCGTACAGCGTCAGCAGATCCCGGATATCACGCTCTTTGAAACTCGTCCGGCCCAGTTCGAGCCGACTGATCTTGGCGTGGGAGCCGCGGATGGCGTCACCCGCGGCTTCTCGGGTGATCTTCTTGCTCTCGCGCAGTTTTCGTAACTGGCCACCCAGAGCGATACGTAGAACCGTGGGGCCACGTTCCGCCTCGACGGATTGCGCGCCACCACGGTTCTCAGGCTCTGCGATCATGGAGTCGTCTCCGATTTCGGGCTAACCCACGGTACGCCGCTCATCGGATCGGGCGCACCACGCCGACGGCCCATGTTACCTCTCAACCCGCCAGATCGTCGAACTCTCCAGCTTTGGCACCCTGCAGGAAAGCCTCGATCTCCGGGCGCGTGTAAAAGATCACCCCACCGTCGGGGAAGCGCGAATTACGCATGGCCACCAGATTGTTGGCCGCCTCGGCGAACTCGACACAGTTCCCGCTCGGGTTGCTGAAGGTGCTCTTCCGCCAGGCTCCGATCACCTGGTTCGTTACTTCCGACATAGGACCCACTCCTTGCTCATGGTCGCTGACGCCACTGTCGCATACCGTCGGTCCTTACAGATGCAAACGCAGGTGTTCTTGCATCTGCACCGACATCAGGACGATAGCACGAAGTTCGCCACACCGCGTTCACCGGCCCCCGTGCCCGCGCACGGCCCCGGCGGGCACCGGTGACCACGCCCGCGGCACGCCCTCGAAGGCAGCGCCGGAGTCGAATCCGACCGCGCCGACCACCGGATCGGCTGCGTCGAGTCTTGTACTGTCGCAGTGGACATCGGTTTCACCAGCCGTCGGGCCCACCGCCGGTCTCCGTGCCGGCGCGTTCCGACCATGACCGCCCAGGAGTCCGCCATGTCCGAAGAGCACCGCCCCGCGATCCGCACCGATATCCCGCACTCCGCCCGCATCTGGAACTACTGGATGGGCGGCACGGACTACTACGAGGTCGATCGCATCGCCGGTGACGCGGGGATCGCGGTCGATCCGGAGATCACCACCATGGCCGTCCAGTCACGGCAGTTCCTCATCCGGGCGGTGCGATTCCTGGCCGCGGAGAAGGGGATCCGCCAATTCCTCGATATCGGCACCGGCCTGCCGACCATGCAGAACACCCACGAGGTGGCCCAGCGCGTCGCGCCCGAATCCAAGATCGTCTACGTCGACAACGATCCGCTCGTCCTCGCCCACGCCCGCGCGCTGCTGGCCGATACCACCGACGCGGGTGTCACCGTTTACCTGGACTCCGACTATCACCGGCCCGAACTCATCGTCTCCGACGCGCGGCACGTCCTCGATTTCACCGAGCCGGTGGCGGTGATGTTCATGGGCGTGCTCGGCCACGCGGAATCCTTCGCGGAGATGCGGCGGATCGTGCACACCGTGCTCGAGGCCACCCCGTCCGGCAGCTATCTGGTCCTGTGGGATGGTACGGACGACAGTGCGGCCTACGTGACGCTGTGCAGGAACTACACCGATACCGGGGGCGTGCCCTACACCCCCCGCCCCCAGTCGGAGATCCGGGCCGTATTCGACGGATTGACACTGGTGGAACCGGGCGTCGTCCCGATCGACCGGTGGCGCCCGGACACCCCCGGCGGCGAATCCCGGCCGGCGATCTCCGCGTACGGCGGCGTGGGCCGCACACCATAGAACCCGTGCCGCCCGCCCGGACGAGGACGGTGGGCTCGATGTCGCGGAAGGCGCAGTGTCACAGCGCCGGTCGCCCCGTGAAAAACACCGGCAGTAGGGTTCGTGCGATTTCGTCTGTTGTTTGCAGATGTACTTGCATTTGTAAGCGACGGCGGCTTAGACTCAGGCGCACAGGAGGGGCGATACACAGCATTTTTCTCGGCGGATTCAGTAGCCGGAGGTGTCGCCCCGCAACGTCGCATGTGAGGGGCAACCGAATGATCCAACCATTCCGAAGTCCCCATCGGAACGCCGTGGGCACCGCCGCCGGCGGTCATTCGCTCGGGCACCACCCGGACCCGCTACGCCGCTACGCGGCCCCCGAAGCCGGTACGGACTGCAATTCCGAACCGCCGGTACTCACCTATCGCCAGGCACGCGAAATCCTGCACATCCACGATGTGCACGGCCCGCAGTGCCGCCAGTGGCTGGCCGCCGCCGCCTATCTCTCCGCGGGCCTCGACGACGAGTAGCCGATCGACGGCTCCGCTCACCGTACGACTTCGAAAAAAGCCGTCGATGCCGATTCGTGCTGGCGTCGACGGGTCGGGCGCGAGATTCTGGAATCCCGCGCCCGAGTGGATGGTGACCATGCGAATCGCCGAGATACTGCACAACAAGGGCAGCGCCGTAACGACCGCGCGTCCGGATCTGGATATCCGCGCGCTGCTCGCGCTGCTGGCCGAACACAACATCGGAGCCGTCGTTGTCTCCCCGGACGGCCGCCGGATCGCCGGAATCGTCTCCGAACGCGATATCGTCCGCGCCCTGTACCGGCACGGCGCGGCACTACTCGATTCCCCGGTCTCGCGGATCATGTCCGCCGACGTCCGGACCTGCGCCCCCGAGGATCATGTCGAGGGGCTGCGCCGGATCATGACCGATCTCCGGGTCCGGCATCTGCCGGTGGTGTCCGACGGTGAACTGGTCGGCATCGTGAGCATCGGCGACGTGGTCAAGAGCGCCATCTCCGAACTCGCCACCGAACGCGAGCAGCTCGTCGAATATCTGCAGGGCGGCTACTGATCACTCAGCCGAGATCGGCGGACAACCATCGCTGCGGGCGCATGAACACGACCACATGCTCACCCAGCTCGGCCGCGGCGAAGGACAGGTACTCCTCCACTCGTCCGGGCGGCAGGTAGCGCGCCACCATCTCGCGATGCCGCTCGTCGGTCAGCGGCTCGACCCGGGTCACCGGACCCTCCACGCTGACATAGCGGACGGTCGGCTCGACCCGCTCGGCCAGCAGGCTGAACCGTCCCGCCGCCCGGATCCGGCGCATCTTCTCCGATTCCGGGCCGGTGAGCACCCAGAGCTCACCGCCCGGCTCGTACTGGTACCAGATGGGCACGGTGAGGGGACCCCGCTCCGGACCCGCCGATACCGAGAGCGCGCCGATATGCGGCTCGGCCAGAAACGCCTGACGTTCGTCGAGTGTGAGTGGCATACCGGCACCATAACGCCGGACACCGACATCTCCGAACCTCTCGTCACCCGGCGCTCTGCGCCGGCGAGACCGTATGCGCACCAAGCGCACTGGGCGAACTTTCCGATGATGAGTATCGTTGTTCGCAGTCCGGACGGATCGGCGGAAGGAGCGATCACATGGGATCACCCCTGCGCCGACCGGATCATCCGTCCCCCTCCGCCGGGGCTCCCGCACCGGTCCGCCCGGCCCCCGGACTGCTTCCGCCGGAGATCCGCGCGTCCTTTCCGGCCCTGGTCGGCAGCCGGGAGACCTATCTGGACAGCGCCGCCACAACGCAGAAGCCGCGGGCGGTGATCGACACCGTCCGCGACTACCACTCGACCGCCACCGCCAACGCCGCCCGCGGCACCTACCCCTGGTCCACGGCGCTCACTCAGCGCATCGCCGCGGTCCGGGCCGCGACCGCCCGCTTCGTGGGTGCCGCCCGGCCCGACGAGATCGTCTTCACCGGTGGCGCGACCGCGGCGCTCAACGCCGTCGCGCTGTCCTGGGGTCTCACGGCGCTCGCGGACGGGGACGAGATCCTCTACAGCCCGCGCGACCACGCCGCCAATATCTCGCCCTGGTTCCTGCTGCGGGACACCCTCGCGCGCTTCGGGCGCCGGATCGAACTCGTTCCCTACCGGGTCACCCCGGCGGGACAGGCCGACACCGCCGATATCGCCGCGAAACTGGGTCCGCGTACCCGGCTGCTCACCGTGACCCACCTGCATCATGTATTCGGCGCCCGCACCACCCTCGCCGAACTGCGCGACCGGATTCCCCCACGGGTCCGCCTGTGCTTCGACTGCAGCCAGAGCGGCGGCCACCTCCCGGTGGACGTCACCGCGCTCGGGGCCGATTTCGCGGCCTTCGCGGCCCATAAGATGTTCGCGGCGCCGGGCACCGGAATCCTCTACTGCCGGCAGCGGACACACTCGCAACTGCGGCCGTTCCTGCCCGGCGGCGGTACCGACGCGGTACTGACCGCCGGGGGGGTCGGCACCGGCGTCATGCCGGGCCTGCTGGAGGGCGGTACCGCCAATATTCCCGGCATCCTCTCGCTGGGCACCGCGCTGGAGGTTCTCGAGGAATACGGTATGCCCGCCGTCGCGGCGCACAACCGAGCGCTGACCCGGCGGTTGATCAGCGGCTTGCGGGCGGTGCCGGGGTTGACGTTCCTGCCGGGGCCCGCCCACGCGCGGGACGGCAGCGGGTACGGCATCGTCTCGTTCACCCTCGACGGTATTTCGGCGGCCGACCTGGGGTTCGTCCTCGCCGAATACGGTTTCCTCGTCCGCACCGGCGCCCACTGTATGCCCGAGACCGGGGGCGATCCCGAATCGGTGCGGGTCAGCACCCACGTCTACACCTGCCTCGACGATATCGACCGCTTCGTCGACTGCGTCCGGACCCTCGCCGAGGAGCTGCTATGAGCACAGACATCAGCGCATCCACCGACACCGTCACCCGGTACGACCGGCGGGCCGCCGCGCGGATCCTCGCCGAGCTCGCCCGGCCGGGACTGTTCGCCGACCAGCCGCCGGCGGGAGCGGTCCGCTTCGAGTACACCGCGACCGAACTGCGCCCCGAACCCGGCAGCCATCTCACGTTCTCGCAACGGCTGTACCTGGAACGGTTCATGCGCCCCTGCCCCGCCGACGCGGTGACCCCCGCCACCCACCGGATGACCTGGACCGATAGCGCCGGGATACCCAATACCGGGTTCTACCGGGCCGATGGACCGGGCCCGCTCGTGCCGATCGCCACCCGGGAAGCCGTGCTCGCGCTCTGGCGCTCGATCGACGAAAATGCCGGTCTCGCCGATCGGATAGCGCATCTGGACGTGGCGGCGCTCGGGGTGCTGGCCGGAACCACCACCGATCACGAACCCATCGATATCTTCCGGGTGGGGGTCGAGTCCGCGGGCCGGGCGCTGGCCCAGCACGCGCTCATCGCGCGGCAGACGCCGTACCGGACCCCGGGTGAATTCGCCCGCGGACTGCGCGATTCGGGGATCTTCACCGCGGTCGCCACCCGGTGGTTCTGGGAACTGCAGGCATCGACCTATCGACGGGGCATGATTCCGGTGAGCCTGCGCCCCGAATCCGGCGGATCGGTGCGTTACACCGCCAAGTCGATCGCCACGTTGCGGGCGATGAAGGACGCGACCATTGCCGACGCGCACCGGGTGATGGACCGGGCGACCACCGAGGAGGGGCTGACCGTACCCGCGGCGATCGCCCGGTACCACGACGATCTGGATCTCATCTCCCGGCAGTACGCCCTGTTACCGCGCGGGGAACAACCCTCCTGCCCGGCCGCGGTCGTACACCGCGACGGGGGTGCGAACTCCAGCGTGCTGGCCGAGGTGGTGCACCGCTTCGTCGAGGTGTTCACCGATTTCGCCCGGCGCTGCGAACCGGTGGCGGCGCCGGCGGGGGAGGACCTCGGCACCGGCCCGGCCACGGTGGAGGACCGGATCTTCTACGTACCCGATATGACCTGCAAGCACTGTGTTCGCACGATCGGCGGAGTGCTGGAGTCGATGGACATCCGCGTCGTGGACATCGACCTCGACAGCAAGCGGGTCGTGGCGGAATTCCGGAGTCCACGCAATCGGGTCCGCGCCTTCGAGGCGTTGCGCGACGGCGGCTACAACCCGGTCGGCGAGCGGCCCGAACCGCTACGCCCGGGAAGCCTCGGATGACCGTGCGGATGCGCCCGGACCGTCCGGAACCCATCGAGCACACCGGGTCACCTGCCCTACCGGCACACTGGGATCGACAAGTCGCGGCTTTCCTCGCCGATCGCGGCGCATTCGACGAGGTGCTGCACCGCTTCGGGACACCGCTGCATCTGCTGTTCCCGCAGGTGTTCGCGCGCAATATCGACCGGCTCACCGCGGTACTCGACGCGGCGCATACCGGCTATCGCCTCTGCTACGCGCACAAGGTGAACCGGTCCCGGGCCTTCGTACGCACTGCCGCGGCGCACGGGATCAGTATCGACGTGGCATCGGCCGGTGAACTGGAATCGGCGCTGACGGCCGGATTCGACGCCGGCCGGATCGAGGCGACCGGCCCCAAAGGCGAAGCGTTCCTCCGGGAACTGGTGCGCACCGGGGTGACCGTGAACGTCGACAACGAATGGGAACTGGGCACCCTCGCCGACCTCGCCGAGCCGGCCGCGCCGGTCCCGGTGCTGCTCCGGGTCAGTGGTTTTCCGGGTTCGCAGGTGAGTCGCTTCGGGATCCCGGTGCCCCGGATGCAGCGCGCGCTCGAGCTGCTGGCGCGGCACCGGGATCGGCTCCTGTTCCGCGGTACGGCATTTCACCTGGACACCGGCGATACCGCCGAACGGGTACGCGCCGCCGACACGTGTTTCGCGCTACTCGAACAGGCGTACTCCGCCGGACTCGCACCGTCGGTCCTCGACATCGGCGGCGGACTGCGCCAGGTGTTCACCGCCGACGGCGCCCGGTTCGACGATTACGTGCACCGGTTGCGTGCCGCACTCGCCGGCCACGGCGCCGCGATGAGCTGGGGTAACAACACCTTCGGTTATCAGGTCGACGGCGGCACGGTACGCGGGACACCGGTCTTCCACAAATACGCGAACACCGTGACCGCCGCCGAGATGCTGGCGGGTTTCCTGGCCGCCCCGCTCACCCACCACGGCGGCCGCAGTGTCGCCCGGGTGGCCGCCGACAACCTCCTCGACATCTGGCTGGAACCGGGTAAAGCGCTCGCCGACCACGCCGGGATCACCGTGGCCCGGGTCGAATTCGTGAAAGAGGCCTCCGACGGCAGTCTGCTCGTCCACCTGGACCTCAGCCGGGACACAGTGACACCGGCCGATCAGGAAGTGATGGCCGATCCCCTTCTGCTGCCGGGTGACGGGACCGAACCGGCCAGGCATCCGGTCGGTGTCTTCCTGGCCGGCCGGCTCTGCCTCGAACGAGATCTCGTCACCACACATACGGTCTGGCTGCCGTGGCTGCCGCGGCCGGGAGACCTGATCGTTTTCCCCAATACGGCGGGCTATCACATGGATCTGTCGGCGGCCGCGGCCGCCATGCATCCCCCGGCCGAGAAAGTGGCGGTGGCCGGCCATGACGGGCGCTTCCTGGCGACACCCGACGCGGACTACCGGCCACCGGCCTCCCCCGCCGCCTACTCCGACGCACCCGAGGTTCCGTGACGATCCACCAGCACATCACCGAGTTGATCGGTGACACCCCCCTGCTCCGCCTGGACCCGGCCGTGCACGGCCTCGACCGGGTGGACCTGTACGCCAAACTCGAATCGCACAATCCGTTCGGTTCGGTCAAGGACCGGGTCGCCTGGGCGATGCTGCGCGACGAACTCGATACGCTGCGCGCACAGCGGCAGACGCTGATCGAGGCATCCAGCGGAAACACCGCCAAAGCGCTACGCCTCCTCGGTGCGATCCACGGTATCGGGTTGCGGGCCATGACCAACCGGATCAAGGTCGGCGAGGTACGCGATCTGCTCCGGTTGATCGGCACCGAGATCGTCGAGCTCCCCGGCCTGTCCGAATGTCCGGACCCCACCACACCCAACGATGTGTACTCGGCGATCGACGCGGCCATGGCCGCCGAGCCCGGCAGATTCCGGCATCTGTCCCAGTACACCAGCGAGAAGAACATCGCCGCCCATCACGACGGCACCGGCCGGGAGATCCACGAGGATCTCACCGCCGCCGGGATCGAGCGGATCGACTATCTGTTCGGTGGACTGGGCACCACCGGGTCGAGCCGCGGCGCAGGCAGCTACCTGCGCAAGTTCCATCCGGAATTGCGGACGGTCGCGGTGGTCTCCGAACGCGAGGACTTCATTCCCGGGATCCGGTCGGAACGGGAGATGTGGGAGGTGGGCCTGTTCCAGCCCGATTTCTACGACGAGATCCGGACTGTGGGATCGGGCCCGGCGATCGAGGCCACGCTCGAACTCGCCACCGGATACGGGGTCCTGGCCGGACCCACCAGCGGCGCCGCCTACGCCGCCGCGCGCGAGGTGCTCGGAGGCGGCGACCGCGGTGGCGAACGCACCGTCGGAGTGATCATCGTCTGCGACCGGCTCGAACCGTACCTGTCCTATATCGCACAGCGCCGGCCGGAACTGTTCGGCCGCGACGCCGGCCCACGTCCACCGGACCCGGCCGAGATCGCCGCCGCACCACGGCTCACCCCCACCGATATGGCCGAACTGCTCCGTACGGCGCGACCGGTGATCGTCGACACCCGCGGCGCCATGGCATACCGGGTAGCCCATATCCCGGGCGCGATCAATATCCCCGACGACCGGCTCACCGACCTGTTCGCGCACGGGACACCGTTCTCCCGGGCCGAACCGGTGATCTTCACCTGTCCTACCGGCGATATCTCCCGGCAGTTCGCCGCGACCGCACGCCGGACCGGCCACACCGCCTACAGCCTGGACGGTGGTATCGCGGGCTGGCGGGCCGCGGGCCTGGATCTGGAACGCGGCGCCTGAACGACCCGGTCAGCGGCGGGTGTCCCGCACCGCCGGGTCCGCGGTCACGGAGCCGGCGGTGGTTGCGGAACGGTCCGGGCCCGCCGGCGTGTCCTCGGCCCGGGTCCGCACCACCACCCCGATCGCGACCAACAGGCCACCGAGCGCCCAGCCGGCGAGTACATCCGTGGGCCAGTGCACCCCCAGGTAGATCCGTGAAAGCCCCACGAGCAGCACGAAAACGGTCGCCGAAGCCGCGACGATCACCCTGGCGACGCGATGCGCGGTCCGCAGACAGAACAGTGCGGCGAGTACGCCCACCACGGCGGCGGAACCGACACTGTGCCCCGAGGGGAAGGCCGGATTGCTCACCTCCACCAGCTGTCCGGCCACCGGCGGCCGCGACCGGCCGATCAGCTGCTTCGATACGGGCACCAGAACCGCCGAGGCCGCGCCCACTCCGGCCACGAGCAGCAGATCCGCGTACGCGCCGCGCCGCAGCAGCACCGCGCAGACCAGCAGCGCCAGTGTCCACATGGCCACCGATCCGCCGAGATGGGTGATCACCGTGGCGGCCGCGGTCAGTGGATCGGTGCGCAGGGTCAGCGCCCACTCGTGCAGCGGGCAGTCCACCTGGGTCGTGGCATCGCCCGCGACGACGTAACCGGTCGTCGCGGCGACCACGGCGAACAGCAGCACAGCGAGCACGACCACGCGTTTCAGCCTAGTCGCCCACCGCTCGCCGGCTCCGGCCCGGCGTGGCCGGGAACGGGCGGGCGCCACCCGCTCCGCCGCTACCCTGAGATCCATGGATGTCCTCTTCCTCGGCGCGCCCATCGCCATGCTGCTGCTGGGGGCCGCCGCCGCGCTGCGCTGGGTGTACACCCGGTTCCCGAAGACCGGACACTCGACCGGCGACCACACCTCCACCCGGCTCGCGGCCGCGGGGGTGGAGGAGATCACCGCCTTCTGGTACGGGAGCAAACGCGACCAGCTGGATCACCGCGCCGCGCAGACCATGTTGCGCGACGAGGAATCCGACGGGGCACCGCCGCGGGACCGGATCGATCTCACCGCCGGCCGGGCGGTGCTCGTGGCCCGCCCGCCACACCGCGACGCCGCGAGCTGACCCGCGGCACCGCGGTGCGGCACCGTGACCACCCGGCACGGCCCACGACGCGAGCCCACTACTGTGGACGGGTGCATTCAGATCAGCGATCGGACGACAGCGGACCCCGGATCTGGGGTGGCACCACGCTTTCCGAGCGGAAGCAGGCACGGCGCAGCGCACTGCTCGAGGCCGCACTGGATCTGATCGGTGAATCCGGCGCCGCCGGCGTCACCATGCGTGCGGTCTGCCGCCGCGCCAACCTCACCGATCGATATTTCTACGAGAGTTTCGCCAGCCGGGACGAACTGCTCGATGTCCTGTACCGGCAGATCGCCGACGACTTCCTCGATCCGATGACCGCCTTCGCGGTCGCCGACGACGCCTCGCGTGACCGGGCCCTGTCCGAGGCCCTGGTGGACAAGGTGCTCGAGGACCCCCGCAAATCGCGCCTGTTCCTGGTGGAGCCGTACTCCAGCACCGGTCTCGGCCAGACCACCATCGCCGTCATGCCCGCTTTCACGCGGCTCATCCAGGACCATCTCTTTTCCCAGATCGACGATCCGGTCCGCCGCCGCCTCGCGGCCGTCACCATGGCGAGCGGGAACGCGGGAATGTTCTCGGCCTGGCTGAACGGATCGTTGCGCGCCACCCGGACGGAGATCGTCGATCACCTCGTCGCCATGCTGGGCGCCTACCGCCGGCTCTATCGGTAGACCGGGGTCCGGCGGCGAAACGGTCGGTGCCCGGAAATCACCGCCGGGCAGGGAGGTTCGAGAGAATTGCACGACGAAGCCGTCGGATCGACCGGTAAGCTGATCTCGCCGATCCGAGGCCCCGGGACGCTGGGTGAGGTCCTGGTGGCCGTACGTGGGGGGACCGAAGGGTATATCGCGCGCGCCGCCGAAACGATCCCGGCCGGGAGCACCGTGCTGGTCGTCGCTGTCGATTCCGGTCGTATCGCCGATGTGGTGCCCTGGATACCCCTCACACCGGACCCGGCGCCGTAGGAACACGACGCGAGGAGTCATCCGTGCTGGGTTATCACGTGCCCGATCCCGACGAGGCGATGCTGGTCAGCGGCGCCAAGAGCAGCGACGCCACACCCTTCCGGGTGATCATCGGCCGCGGTACGTGGGTGATGCCGTTCTTCCGCAAGGTCCGGTACCTGTCGCTGGCGATGTTCGAGGCCGAGATCAGCGAACGCTGCGTCACCAAACAGGCCATCGTGCTGCAGGTGCGGGCGGTCATCGCTTTCAAGGTCGCCAACGACACGGCGTCGATCGTCAACGCGGCCCAGCGATTCCTCTCCGAACAGGCGCAGGAGATGTCGGTGCTGACCGGCCGGATCTTCTCCGGTCATCTGCGGTCCATCGTCGGCTCCATGACGGTCGAGGAGATCATCCGGGAGCGGCAGCGGCTGGCCGACGAGGTCCTCGTCGCGTCGAAAGTGGAGATGAGCAATATCGGCCTGTGGGTCGACTCGTTCCAGATCCAGTCCATCGACGACGGCAATCTCGGCTATATCACCGCCCTGGCCGCGCCGCACAACGCCGCGGTACACCGGGACGCACAGATCGCCGAATCGCAAGCCGCGCAGCGCTCCGCCGAGGCCGAACAGGAATCCCTGCGCAAACAGGCCGAGTACGCCCGGGAGACGGCGATCCTGAAGGCCGGTTACCAGCGCGATATCGACAAGGCCCAGGCGGAGGCCGCGGCCGCTGGGCCGCTCGCCGCCGCGCTCGCCCAGCAGGAAGTGCTGGGCGCCCAGGCCGCCCAGGCCCGAAAGGAAGCCGAACTGCGTGAACAGCAGTTGCAGGCCGAGGTGGTGAAACCGGCGCAGGCCGAGGCCGAGCGGGTGCGGATCCTCGCCGAGGCCGAGGCCGGCCGCACCCGGATCCAGGCCGAGGCGGCGGCCTCCCACAACCGCATCGCGCTCGATCAGATGCTCATCGAGCAGTTGCCTCTCATCGTGGAGCAGGCGGCGCGCGGACTGTCCAACGCCAATCTGACCGTTCTCAACGGGCCGGACGGGGTGGGTGAACTGCTCAACGGCATGGTCGGGCAGGGGCTCACCGTATTCAATTCGCTACAAAAGGCGCTTTCGGCCACCGATGAGGAAAAACCGGATATAGAGTGACCGGCAGAACTGCGGCGAGGAGCGGTGTGGTGGCCAGCGGGAAATTGGTGTCGTTCGACGGATCGCGGGGTTTCGGTTTCATCCGGCCCGAGGACGGTGGACCCGACGTGTTCGTACACGTCAACGATATCGGCCTCGACGAGGACGAACTCCGGCAGGGCCGGGTGTTCGAATTCGACGTCACCGAGGGCGATCGGGGCCCCAAGGCGATCAACCTACGGTCCCCGCGCGGCCAGCACCCACGACCCAAACCGGTCGCCGACGGCGCCCGGCTGACCGCCGAGGAACACACCCGGCTGGTCACCGAACTTCTACTGGATGCCTCCCCGGCGCTGACCGCCGGGGAGATCGTGGCCATCCGGAAGCGGCTCACCGATTTCGCGGTCGAACAGGGCTGGATCGACAGCTGACGGCCGGATCAGGCCATCTGTCGGTTCGAACTCCTATCATCGGGGGCGATGATTCGGCGTCGGCCGCGGCGTCGATACGGGTGAGGATCGACCCGAGGAGGATCGTGTGGATCTACCGGTGATGCCACCCGTCCGGCCCATGCTGGCCAAGTCCGCCCCCGACATACCCCCGGGGCCCGGCCTGAGCTACGAACCCAAATGGGACGGGTTCCGCTGCGTGGTGTTCCGCGACGGCGCGGAGGTGGAGCTGGGGTCCCGTAACGATCGACCCCTCACCAGGTACTTTCCCGAGGTCGCCGAGCTGCTGCGCGCCGCGCTGCCGGATCGGTGCGTCGTGGACGGGGAGATCATCGTGGTCACCGAATACGGTCTCGACTTCGATGTCCTGCAGCAGCGGCTGCATCCGGCGGCGTCCCGGGTCGCCAAACTGTCCGCGGAGACGCCGGCGAGTTTCGTGGCCTTCGACCTGCTCGCCCTCGGTGACCGCGATCTGACCGAGGCGCCGTTCGCCGAACGCCGCCGGTTGCTCGAAACCATCCTGCGGACCGAGCCCGGCCGGGTCCAGCTGACCCCGCTCACCGGGGATTCGTCGGTCGCCCGCGACTGGTTCGCCCGCTTCGAGGGCGCGGGCTTCGACGGGGTGATGGTCAAGGCCGACGATCAGCCGTATCAGCAGAACAAGCGGGTGATGCTCAAGGTCAAGCACGAGCGCACCGCCGACTGCGTGGTCGCGGGTTTCCGCTGGCACAAGGACGGTCAGGGGGTGGGTTCCCTGCTACTCGGCCTGTACGACGAGGAGGGCCGGCTGCACCATGTGGGGGTGGCGAGCAGTTTCACTGCCGCGCGGCGCACCGAGTTGATCGGCGAACTCGCCCCGTACCGGGAGAACGCCCTGCAGGACCATCCGTGGCGGGAATGGGCCGATGCCGTGGCCCAGGCCGAGTCCGGCGGCTCCATGCCCGGCGGGGTCAGTCGCTGGAGTGGTGGTAAGGACCTGTCCTGGGAGGCGCTGCGGGCCGAGCTGGTGGCCGAGGTGCGATACGAGCATCTCCAGTCCGGCCGGTTCCGGCACGGTGGACGGCTGGTCCGGTTCCGCGCCGACCGCACCCCCGAGTCGTGCACCTACGCCCAGCTCGAAGAGGCCGCGCCCGCCGAGTTGCGCGAAATCTTCGGGACGGCGGTGGCGAAATGAGCGAATCGGTGGAGATAGAGGCCGCCGGCCGGGTACTCACCATCACCAACCCCGCGAAGGTGTACTTCTCTCGGCGGGGCGAAACCAAATTGGATCTGGTGCGCTTTTACGAGAGCGTCGCCGAACCGTTCCTCCGGGTCAACGGCGGGCGGCCGCTGCTGCTGGAGCGGTACCCGGACGGCGCGTCCGGTAAGTCCTGGTTCCAGAAGCGGGTGCCGAAATCCGCCCCGGACTGGTTGCACACCGTGGAGGTCACCACGCCGAACGGGACCACCAGCGACGCGCTGGTGGCGCACGATCTGGCGCATGTGCTGTGGGCGGTGAACCAGGGTTGCCTCGGCTTCCACGTCTGGCCCAATACCGTGCCGGATCTGCGGATCGCCGATCAGCTCCGGATCGACCTCGATCCCTCGCCCGGTATCGGTTTCGACGAACTACGGACCGCGGCCCTGCGGACCCGGGAGCTGTGCGGTGAGCTCGGTATCGAGACGTGGGTGAAAACCTCCGGTTCGCGCGGCCTGCACCTCTATATCGCGCTGGAACCGCACTGGGACGGGTATGAGGTCCGCGCCGCGGCCGTGGCCTTGGCGCGCGAACTGGAACGCCGGCACCCCGACGACATCACCGCGCACTGGTGGAAAGAGGAACGCGGCCGGCGAGTTTTCGTGGACTACAACCAGAACGCTCCGCACAAGACCGTGTTCGGTGCCTGGTGCGTACGTCCCAAGGTCGGCGCGCAGGTATCCACTCCGCTGACCTGGGACGAACTGGATGCCGTGGTCCCCGAGGACCTGACGATCGCAACGGTACCGGCCCGTCTCGCCGAGTTCGGCGATCCGTGGGAGAACCGCACACCGCAGAGTATCGAGCCGCTGCTGCGGATGTCCGAACGTGATCTCGCCTCCGGTCTCATGGACGCGCCGTGGCCGCCGCAGTATCCGAAGATGCCGAACGAACCGCCCCGGGTGCAGCCCAGCCGCGCTCGCAAAACCGCCACGGAGGGCTGAACACGCCGACCGGCTACCGGCCCGGTTCAGGAGCTCCACAGCGTCCAGGTCCCGTTTTCACAGACCAGGGCGTATCCCGCGGCGGTTCGGGCGGTGGCGGCGCCGGTACAGCTCGCGTCTTCGGCGCGGACGGTTTCGGCCACCCGGTAGGGGCCCGACCACTGATAACCGGTGACCGAGGCCGAATCGGTGAGGCACAGCAGGGTGCCGCCGTCGGCGGCGACACCGAGCAGTGCCGGTTCGGGACAGGCGGTGTCGACCTCGGCGGCCGGCGGGGCCGCGGCAGCCCCGCTCGCCGGCACCGAGGGTGGGGGCGGCGCGCTCCGGCCGGGTGACGAGGTTTGTGTGCTCTCGGAGGTGCCGGAGGTGGGCGAGACCGGGGGCTCGGCCGTCCGCTGCCCGCCGGTGACCTCGCCCACCGCGTCGCCGACCCGGGAGAACACCCCGCCGGGCGTATTCCGCGGCGACAGGACCAGCGCCGCCAGCAGTGCCACCTCGGCGACGCCGAGCAATATTGCGGTACCGGCCAGGAAACGACCGCGGGGATGCCCGAACGCGATCAGCCCGAAAACGATCGCCACCGGGAAGACCAGGATGAGCGCGGCCACCAGTGCGACGATCGCGTAGGGATTGACGATCGGACGTTCGTCGTGGGGAGGGGGCTCCTCGGACCAGTCGTCGTATTCGTCGCGCCGCCGGCCGGTGCGCGGCGGTTCCTCGTCCCGGTCCGGTGGAACTTCCGGCCAGCGCTCCCCCGCCCAGCGCTGTGTATATGCCATGACCGATCCCTTCGAGCCGCCGTCGGCGCATCCTGGAGCAGTGACTGTGCCCGGCATCGGAAAGAATAAGCCGCCACCGGCCGGCTGTTCCGGTAAATCCCCCTGGCCGGGGTGCGACTGGTCACCACCCGGAACACCCGGCCTGCCCGCTGTGGCGGGCCACAGCGGCTCAGTTCCCGCGGCGCACCCGCGGCAGTGATTCGGTGACCAGAGTGCTCAGCATGTCCACCAGCAGCGCGTGGACCTGATCGCGGGTCATGGTGCCGCGGGTCAGCCACTCCCGGCCGGCGACCTTCACCAGGCCGCCGTAGGCGCGGACCATCGCTCGCCGCGGCTCCTCCGACGCCGCACCGTCGGCGAGGCCGATCATCACCAGCAACCGCTGCGCGGCCGCGTCGTCGGCCGCGTCGAGGATCTGCTGCACCTCCGGGTCGTCGCCGACCCCCTCATGGCTGGTCACCTTGACCCAGGTGCTGCCGTGCTCGGAGATCGTGTCCAGCAACCAGCGCACACTGGCTTCGACCCGTTCCCGGGTGGTACCCGTGGGCACCGCCAACTCGTCGGCGCGCGGCAGGGTCACCATCCGGCGGACCACCGCGAGATAGAGGTCGCGTTTATTGCCGAAATAGTGGTTGATCAGGCCGCGGGCCACACCGGCACGCTGCGCCAGTTCGGCCGTGGACACCGCCGCGTACGGACGTTCGCCGAACATCTCGATGGCCTGGGCGAGGATCTGGGCGCGGCGCTCGTCCGGCTCCAGCCGGCGGCGCCGCGGCTGCTCGTCCGGGCCGTTTCCGCCGGCGACGGCCGATCCGGGGACGGCGGGAAGGCCGGTGACGGCGGCTGGTGGCGGTTCGAGGTCAGAGCCCACGCGCGATGAGATCTTTCATCACCTCGTTGCTGCCCGCGAGAATGCGCAGCACCCGGGCCCCCGTGTACAGCTGGGAGATGGGGTACTCGGTCATATAGCCGTAGCCGCCGAAGAGCTGCAGGCAGCGGTCCACGACCACACCGAGCTGATCGGTGGACCAGTACTTCGACATGGCGGCCGACTGGATATCGAGTTCCCCGCGCAGATGCCGGCTGATGCAGTCGTCGAGGAAGACCCGGTTGATCCGGGCGATGGTCGCGCATTCGGCCAGTTCGAACTTGGTGTTCTGCATGGCGAACAGCGGTTTACCGAATGCCTCGCGGCCCTTGGTGTATTCGACGGTCAGTTCGACCGCGCGTTCCATCATCGCCACCGCCATGATGGCGGTGACCAGCCGCTCCTGGGCCAGCAGCTGCATCATCTGGTAGAAGCCCTGGCCCTCGGCGCCGCCGAGCAGATTCGTCGCGGGCACCCGCAGGCCGTCGAAGAACAGTTCCGCGGTGTCCTGGCCCTTGCCGCCGATCTTGGACAGGATGCGGCCGCGGGTGAAGCCGGGAGTATCGTCGCCGACCTCGGCGAAGAGCAGCGAGACACCGGCGGCGCCCTTCTCCGGGTCGGTTTTCGCGGCGATGATGATGCCGTCGCAGAGCCAGCCGTTGGAGATGAAGATCTTCGAACCGGTGATCACGTACTCGTCGCCCTCCCGGACGGCACGGGTCTTGATCGCCTGCAGGTCCGATCCGGTGCCCGGCTCGGTCATCCCGATGGACAGCACCATCTCGCCACTGCTCGCCTTGGGCAGGATCCGCTTCTTCAGCTCCGCGGAGCCGAATTCGGCCAGATAGGGCGCGATGATCGAACTGTGCACCGGAATGCCGAGGGCCCCGTCACCGGCGCGCACCTGTTCCTCGATGATCGCGGCCTCGTGAGCGAAGCTGCCGCCCCCACCGCCGAACTCCTCCGGGACCGCCGGGCACAGCAGGCCGAGATCCCCGGCGCGCCGGTAGAGCGCCTTGTCCGGATGGCCCTGCTCGATGAACTTCTCCTCGTGCGGGACCACTTCCTTCTCGAAGTAGTTGCGCGCGAGTTCCCGTACCGCCTCGACCTCGTCGTCGCTCCATGCGGGGCGTGCCATATCCGCGTCCTCTGTTCGTGATCACCCAGCCCGGCGCCGGCGCACCGGATCGTTCGGCAACGACTTTCCCGCACTATTGGCGTGATGTCAACGAGGCCCGTTCCCACTTGTGGCGACGCGGCCGGAGCCCGTGCCCGGCGGTCCCGGTGGCCCGGCTCCGGTCGCACCGCGGCGGTTTTGCCACAATGGTGCGCACGCTTTCCCAGCTCACGAAGGACTTCCTCCGCACCGATGGCCGCGCCCAGTATCGACCCGAACGACCTCGCCACCTGTTTGCGCGTTCTCGACCAGGCAGGACAGCTGGACCCCGGCCATCCGGATTCGACCACCGTGCAGCGCGCGGTGGGCCGGATGTTCAAAGAGCTCAAACGACAGCGGCGCGTCACCGCCCGGCAGGCAAAACTCGCCGCGGACCGCGCGGTGGTCGCCGCCACGGCCACCGGTTCGCCGAACCGGATCGATGACGAGACCGCCGGTATCCCGATCAGTTCCCGCACCTCCGGCGCGTCGGCCGGCACGCTCCTGCGCCCCCGCGGCTGCTACATCTGCAAGGAGAAGTACACCCGCGTCGACGCGTTCTACCATCAGCTGTGCCCGGACTGCGCGGCCATGAGCCACAGTCGCCGCGAGGCCCGCACCGACCTGACCGGTCGTCGCGCGCTGCTCACCGGCGGGCGCGCCAAGATCGGGATGTACATCGCGTTGCGGCTGCTGCGCGACGGCGCCCACACGACCATCACCACCCGCTTTCCCAACGACGCGATCCGCCGGTTCGCCGGCCAACCCGACAGCGCCGACTGGCTGCACCGGCTGCGGATCGTCGGTATCGACCTGCGGGATCCCGCCCAGGTGGTGGCGTTGGCCGACGATGTCGCGGCCCAGGGACCGCTCGATGTCCTCATCAACAACGCCGCGCAGACCGTACGCCGCTCCCCCGGCGCCTACGGCGCCCTGGCCGCCGCCGAGGACGGGCCGCTGCCGTCGGGCCAGTTGCCCGAAAAGGTCACCTTCGGGCAGACCACCCGCGCCCATCCGACCGCGCTGACCGCCTCGCTGACCCCCACCTTGGCCGGCGCCGACGTGGCCGAACTGGCACTGGTGGCAGGGTCGGCCACCCCCGAACGCATCGCCCGCGGAGTGGCGATCGACGCCGGGGGCCTGGTGCCCGACCTTGCGCACACCAACAGCTGGGTGCATACCGTGGGCGAAGTGGACCCCACCGAACTGCTGGAAGTCCAGCTGTGCAATTCGGTCGCCCCGTTCATCCTCGTCTCCCGGTTGCGGCCCGCGCTGGCCGCGGCCCCCGCACGCCGGAAATACGTGGTGAACGTCTCGGCGATGGAAGGCCAGTTCTCCCGTGGTTACAAGGGGCCGGGGCATCCGCACACCAATATGGCCAAGGCGGCGCTGAACATGCTGACCCGGACCAGTGCCAAGGAAATGCTGGAAACCGACGGCATCCTGATGACCGCGGTGGACACCGGCTGGATCACCGACGAACGACCGCACTACACCAAGATCAGGCTCGCCGATGAGGGTTTCCACGCCCCCCTGGACCTGGTGGACGGCGCGGCCCGGGTCTACGACCCGATCGTGCGCGGCGAAGCCGGCGAGGACCTCTACGGATGTTTCCTGAAGGACTACCGCCCCTCGCCGTGGTAAACCCGGTGCCCCGACCCATCCGAGGACATACCCTGGAAGGGTGTGGTACCGGCTGATCGCGGATCTGTTCGCCGCCCTGCATCTGCTGTTCATCGGCTACGTGGTGGCGGGCGGATTCCTGGCGTGGCGTTTCCCGCGCACGATCTGGTGGCACGGGGCCGCCGCCGCCTGGGGTTTCGGCACGGTGCTGGTCGGCTACGACTGCCCGCTCACCTACGCGGAGAACTGGGCCCGGCACCGCGCCGGGGTCGCGGGGTTGCCGCCGGAGGGCTTCATCGACCATTACCTGACCGGCGTGATCTATCCGGAGAGCATGCTCACCGAGGTGCAGCTACTGGTCGCGGCCTGTGTCCTGGTGTCGTGGGCCGGACTGTGGTGGCGCGCCCGCCATCCGCACGGTCCGGGCGCGCGGGTCGCCGGCTGATCCGTACCCGCCGGTGACGCTGTGATGAAAATCGCTGTGCCATCGGATGACCGAGCGTTCGCCGTGCCCACGGCCCAGTACTCTCGGTGCGGTGGACGTGGGCGCACGGCTGGTCCGTGATTACGAAGACGGGGCAGGCGTCGCCGAGTCGAATCCGGTGGACTGGCCGGACCCGGGGCAGTACCTCGCCGCCACCCTCCCCGTGTGGGGGCTGGCCGCGGGATCGATCCAGGCGTTCGTCGCGGCCGCCGATCGGTACCGGCAGGCCACCGGCACCACACCCATCCGGCACCGGCTGAACCCCGAACGGATCGCGGCGTCCTTCGCCAGTGACCGGTTGCTGCGGATCGGCGGTGCCCCCGTCGACGGATTCGCCGACCTGTCCGGTTTCTTTCCGACATTCGACGGCTGGGTGCGCACCCATGCCAACTACCCGCATCACCGTGCCCGGCTGCTGGCCGCGCTCGAACTTCCCCCGGACGCGCCGCGCGAACTGGCCGAGGCCCAGATGGCGATGATCCGCGCCGCCGATCTCGAAGAGCTGGCCGCGGCCCGGGGCGCCATCGTGGCGCAGGTACGCGACGAAGCGCAGTGGCGGGCCGGACCCCAAGCCGCGGCGGCCGGGGCGGGCCCGCTCGTCGCACTGGTGGAACGCGATGACCGGCGCCGGTACACGCTGGCGGTATCGGGAACCCCGTACCGGCCGCTCCAGGGCGTACGGGTACTGGATCTGACCCGGGTGATCGCCGGTCCGGTGGCAACCCGGGCGCTGGCACTGCTCGGGGCCGAAGTCCTGCGGGTCGACCCGCCGGATCTGCCGGAGATCTCCTGGCAGTACACCGACACCTGCCAGGGAAAATATTCGGCCCTGCTGGACCTGGGGTCGGTGGCCGCGGCCCGGGAGGCACTGCTGGACTCCGCCGACGTGCTGGTGACCGGATATCGACCGGGCGCACTGGAACGGCTCGGCCTCACCGGACGGCCGGGGCTCGTCCACGCCCGGGTGAGTGCCTGGGGATTCACCGGACCGTGGGCGGGCCGGCGCGGGTTCGACAGCATTGTGCAGGCCGCGACCGGAATCGCGGTGATCGAGGGAGCGTCCGCCCTACCGGGCGCGCTACCCGCGCAGGCGCTCGACCATGCTTCCGGCTACCTGCTGGCCGCTGGAATCATCGACGCGCTCGCCGCCCGCGCGGGCGACGGCCGCGGCCGGGATGTGCGGGTGTCGCTGGCCCGCACCGCGACCTGGTTGCTCTCCGAACGAGGCCGCACACCCGACCATGCGGCGCCGGCGGTACCCGGCCCGGGGAACACCGTGACCCACGGGCATGTGGTCAGCGCGGCGCCGGCCCTGGCCGAATTCCCGGACTACCCCTTCCCGGCGCCGGGTTATGGGCGCGCCGAGCCCCGCTGGGTGGAGCGGCGGGTGCCCGAGCACCACTGAGCTCGCAGAATGCGCGAGGGCTCATAGGCCGGTGGCGAGCCGCACCACGACCGTGTCCTGGGTGACCTCCTGCACCGTAAGGTTCAGCCCCTGCACCGAACCGGACTCCCCTATGGGCACGGTGACCGGCTGGCCCGCCACCGACAGGGTGACGAGATCGCCTTGGACCGAAGTGAGTTCGGTATCCACGCCCAGCACGCTGATCTTCGCCTGCACACCGCGCTCGAATGTCACGGTGCAGCCGCTGACCTCGCATTCGCTCCGCGCCCCCGGGCCCGTGGCGGTGCAGGCCGAGATCCCCAGCGACGCGGCGGCAGTGAGCAGGAGGGCGGCGATCAGCCGTCGAACAGACATGCGGACAGTGTAGGGATCACCCCGCTCATCGCCACCGGAACCGGACGAATCGCCTTTACCAGGGGAGGCGGTGAGCGCGGATCTCGGCCAGGGACAGGCCGCGCCGGCGGCGGGCGAGGGCACCCAATGCGCTGGCGTTGACGTATCCGACCTCGCGGGCGACCGAGCCCACGGTGAGCCCGCCGGACCGCAGCGGCCGCGTGGCCCGATCGAGCCGGATATCGTCGGCGAATCCTTCGGTGACATGCCGAGTGCGGCGCGGGTCGCCCGTTGCAGGCTGCGTTCGGTGACACCGAGTTCACGCGCGGCAGTGGCGATCAGGAACTGTTCCGACAGATGGTCACGCATCCAGCGTTCGTAGCCGGCGATCAGCGAACTCCCGCGGGCCACCACCTCGGGTATCGCATAGGGCGCCTGGCCGGCCCGCGGTCCGATCACCCGCATTGTGTCGCAAACAGAGCGTTTCCTGTCGCATGAGCCCCTCTGACCCTGCTGCCGAAGCCCGTAGGCTCGGAGAGACAGACGGTGCCGGTCGCCTTCGCGCGACCGGCACCGTTCGTGTGTCGCCACCGAACACACCGGTGACCGCGGCTCCGCCGGATCGCGATCTCCGTCCGTGGACGACGACCCGGTACCGAACGAGAGCGCCGCTGCGCCTCCGGCGCGCCGCGGATCTCGCCGGTCACCGTCGGGCCGGGCTTCCGCCGCCGACGGCAACGAACCGCACGGCAGCCGCTCGGGGCCGACCCAGCGTGTGGGAATGCATGGCTGCGGCGCTGCGGGGTGCGCCGCAGCCTTCCATTCCCATACGCCTGCCGGGCGGCGCGGGGCGTCGCTCCCGCCGGGCGATCCACGGAGACGAGCCGCCGCGCCACAGCGGAACTCGGCGACGGGACCGCCCCGCGTCGCCGGGTTCCGCCGGAGTATCGAGCCGGGGCCTAGCGGCCGCCCGGACCGAAGCCCGAATCGTCCATCTCGATGTCCGGATCGAGGATGCCGCAGACCTTCCAGCCACCGTCCTCTTCGACCAGGTCGTAGGTCATGGTGGTGGTGGCCGAGGTGCCCATCACCTCCATGGACATCTCCATGGTGAACGTGCCCTTATCGCTGCCTGCGGGGACGTCGACGCTCTTCAGCGTGGTCGTCGACTCCGGAAGGTCCACATCGGGCACATCGGTCGGCTTGGTCGGGTTCTGCTGCTCGTACTGTGAGATCTCGTCCAGATCGGCCGCGCAGACCAGATCCTCCGAGGCGCCCTTCCGGTCCACCCAGGCCTGGGCGACACCGCGGGGGTCGTCGTAGCCGCCACCCACGACCGAACCACCGCCACCGCTGAACAGGAAGAAGGCACCCACCCCGACAGCGATCAGGATTACCGCGACACCACCGACGATGAGCGCGATCTTGCCGCCGTTCCCACCGGAACGCGGGGGCGGGGCTCCATCACCGCCGGGGGCTCCGTACTGCGGCCGACCCGGCGGGTAGGGCTGGCCGTCCTGCGCGGGGTAAGGCTGCTGTCCCGGCACGGGTTGTCCCGGGTACGGCTGCTGGTGCTGATACGGATTGGGCTGTTGCGGATGACCCATACGGAAGTCCTGTGATCCTTGCTCTCCTGCGCGTCACCGGAGTGGCACCGCGTCCGAACTCTGATTCCCCCACGACGAGCCGGCGTCAACATCGACTCCCGGCGACGCCGGTGATCCGGAATCCCCTCGTACCCGGCAAGTTACGATCAATACCCCACGTAGCCGGCACCATGGGACATATTGACGATTCCGGGCACGTTCTCGAGCGACCCGTACCGTTCGATGGCGTAGGCGGTGCCCGCGCAGATGTTGTCGACCGGATTCCAGATATCGGTGTGACCGGGCAGGGCGTGGGCATTGAACGTGGGATCGATGGTCTGCATCAAGCCCTTGGACGGAGTGCCCGCCTCCGCGTTGCTGTCCCACAGATTGATTGCGTTCGGATCGCCGCTGGACTCCTTCTCGATCATCGTCGCGATAATGGCGGCGTCCGAGTCCGTGACGTCGTACCCGTTCTGCTGGAGTATCTCGATCGCCTGATCGATCCACTGCGCCAGATCGCCGGTCGGCATCTTGGTCGGTCTGCCGGAGGTACCGGTGATCTCGCCGCCGGACCCGGAATCGTCGGATCCGGAGTCACCACCGCCCGCGGATTGCCCGCCCATGAGCGGACTCATCGGGGAGCCGGTGCTCCCCGGAGAGCCACTGGTACCTCCGGACCGGTCCTGCGGCACCTGCAGGGACTTGTTCTCCAGTTCGTTGTGCGCGGACTGCATCTTGCGGACGGTGGCGCCGATGGTGTTGTCTATCGCGACGACCGCGTCGAACTGCTGTCGTGAGGTGGGGTTGTCCGGCACGCCGTCGGTGATCTCGACGACCGCGTCGCGGAGATCCTCGAAATAGCCGCTGACACCGTTGGCGTCGTCGGCGGCCAGGGCGGCGAGTTCGGCGATCTGGTTGTCGAGGGTGTTCCAGTCCTCGATGTAGGCCGCGACCTGCTGATCCAACAGCTCGTACTTGTCCGCGAGATCACCGTCGCCGGGCCGCTCGCCGGCCAGGCGGGCGAACTGCTGGGCGGTGAGGCTCGCCGCGGTACGGTCACCCAGGCTGTTCTGCAGTTTCTTGAGAACCTTCTCGGCATAGTCGATATAGGGGTTCAGGAGCGGAGCGTTCAACGGACGACGGAGTGTCCAGCTCTTTGCGACGACCATCGCCCTCCGTCCCGCGCCCAGTACACCACCACTTTCTCAACAGAGTTCCATCCGACGCGTTGCCGAACATCCCCGCTGATGAGAAGTTTGCACCGATAGCTCGACGAAAACTGCACGGAGACACGGTGGCGGGCCTGGACGAGCCGACGTCGGCGGTTCCGCGCCCTTGCCGCTCTGCGCGTAAGCCGGTTCGGCTCGGCGTCATGCGGATCGAATGTGCGCCGCGTTATGCCATGGTAGGAGTCGAGTTCGCCATACTGTTCGCGATGCTCTGGGCATTGGCGATCCGCTGCCCGCGTGCCTCCCCGGAGCTTCGTTCGTAGTACTGGTCGAAGACCGCCGCCGCGTCGCCGGCGGTCGTGGTGCCCTTCAGTCTGCTCATGGCCCCCGATTCACCGTGGTCCAGCTCATGCACCATGAAGTCGATCTGTGTCTTCCAATCCGTCACCGGCTTGCCCTGAGCCGCCGCGAACGCCTCCAGGTTCGCCCGGCGGCCGCCCAGCCACTGGGCCAGACCGATAGCGCCTTCGCCCGAGTTGTACGCGCCGGTGTCGAAGCCCGATTCCACTTGGAGGTTCCCGAGAATACCTGCCGCCTGCGCCGGGGTGAAGCCCTTCTCGAGCAGGTATTTGTACATCTCGTCCACCTTCGCCTTCTTGCCCTGGCCGATGGGCTGGGCCGAGGCGCCGCTGTAGGCACCGCTGGTGTTGGTGAGGCCGGGAACGTACGGCGCGGCCCCACCGTTGCCCGACCACTGCTGTGCGGGAACCTCGGTGGACTTGCCCTCCAGCTTCGCGTGGGCACGCAGGATCGCCTCATAGGCGACGCCGACCGCATTGTCCAGCGCGTTCACGGCGTCGATCTGACGGGCCGGAGTGGGATTGTCCGGTACCGCCGCGGAGATGTCGACGGCACTGTCGCGGAGTTCGCCGAACTCCCGGCTCACCGTGTTGGCATCTTCGGCCGCGAAGCCGGCGATGAAACCGATCTGGTCGTCGAGGGACTCCCAGTCCTCCTGATAGCCGTCGACCTGCTTCATGTTGAGGTCGTACTGTTTCCGCAACGCGCTCTCGCCGGGGCGCTCGACCGCCTTCTTCACCAGCTTCCCCGCGTTCAGCGTTTGCGCGGTCTTGTCCCCCAGCCCGGCTTCCAGCGCCTTCAGTACCTTTTCGATATATGTGATATAGGGATTGAGGATCGGAGCGTTTTTCGGACGATGTAGCGCCCATTCCTTCGTCGGAGCCATCGTCCACCTTCCTCGACCCGTACCGCCACCTGCATAACAGAATTCCATCCCGCGACCCGGCGTCACCCTCCCGCTGCTGAGAATTCACGCCGGAGCGGGATCGGCGCGGCACCGATGAGAAAGCCTGTCGTGTCACGTCTACCCGAACAAGACCGACAAGCCCAGCGGCCGACCAGACCGATGGCACACACCGAGCCGCTGCCAGAAAGGACATCACCATGGGAACCATCGCCGTGCACGAGTTCGTCTCCCTCGACGGGTCGTACGAGGACCCGTCGTTCACCTTCGAGTTCGGGTTCGATCCGCGGATGGGTGAAACCCTCGCCGCGATCACCGGCGAGGCGAAGGCGATCCTGCTCGGTCGCAATACTTTCGAGATGTTCGCACCGGCGTGGTCCGCCCGTACCGTCGAGGACGATCCGGGCGCACCGTTCTTCAACGACACCGTCAAATACGTGGTGGGCGCGCAGCAGCCGCGGGCCGAATGGGCCAACAGCACCTCCCTCGGCGCCTACGATCCCGATAAGATCCGCACGCTCGAGGACGAGATCGACGGGACCATCTATATCAGCGGTAGCGGCACCCTGGTCCGGGCGTTGCTCGCCGACGGACTGGTCGACGATCTGCATCTGTTCGTGTATCCGATCGCCCTGGGCAAAGGGGAGAAACTGTTCACCGACGGGCTCGACACCACGAAGTTCGTCCTCAAAGGCCATGACGTATACGCCAACGGGGTGGTGCACCTGGACTACGGACCGGCCGCGTCCTGACACGGTGGCCGGTACCGGGCCGGCGGGGCCGGTACCGGCGATCCTGCCGGCTGCCCGCCTACGACAATTTCCCGGGTGAGCAGGGCCATGTCCGGTACGGGGAAGGTATTTTCGTCGGCTACCGCTGGTACGACCGCCGTGAACTCGAGGTGAGTTTCCCGTTCGGGCACGGACTGACCTATACGACCTTTGCCTACGCCGAACCGCACGCGGCCTCCGACGCCGACAGCGTCACAGTGACGGTACGGGTGGCCAATACCGGTGCACGAGCGGGCCGGGAGGTCGTCCAGGTCTATACGAGCCCGGTGACCTCGTCGATGCTGCGCCCGCCGCGGGAGCTCGGTGGATTCGCGACGGTGGAGCTGGAACCCGGTGCCGCGGACGAGGTCACCGTCCGGATACCCCGGCGGGAATTCGCCCGCTGGCACGAACCCGCCGGTCGCTGGATCGTCGAAGGCGGCGAATACATTCTGTTCATCGGGCGTTCCAGCCGGGATCTGCCGGTGCGCGCGACCGTCCGGGTCGACGGGGACGAGGTTCGGGTGCCGCTCACCCGGGAGTCGGCGTTCGCCGAGGTCATGGCGAATCCGGTGGCGGGGCCGGAACTCGGCGCGAAACTGGGGCCACTGGTCGGTGAGCCCGGAAGTTCGGCGGGTACCGATCTGGGGGTGGATATGGCGCGCATGATCGGGTCCATCCCCATCGGGCGAATCGCGCTGAACCTCGGCGGGCTGATGACCGCCGAGGAACTCGACGATCTGCTGGCCCGCGCGAACGGCTGAAACACGAGGCGGGATTCGCGGCGCCGCCGCTGCCGGTCGGGGCGCGCCGGGAATACGTCCAGGGCCCGAACTGTGAATTCGGAATGCCGGCAAGCGGATTACCCCCGTTTGCCATGATCTTTGCATGAACAGAAATGCTATTTCCGCCGGGCGCGGGAAACTGCGGCGCTTCGCCTGATCGCGCGCGGTGCCGGCCGTATTCGCGGTCGTCGTATCCCTCGGCCTCACGGCGAGCCCCGCCCACGCCGAACCCGCGACCCCAGCTCCGCTCCCCTCGGCGGGCTGTTCGGTACCGCAGCCGCGACCCGGTACCGAAGCGGTACTGTTCAGTTCCCGCGGGATCTCCGGTGTCTACGGCCGGGATATTCCCGCGGGCACGGACCGCCCCCTGCCGGTGGTCCTGGACCTGCACGGATATCTCGAACCCGCGTTCATCCAGTAGACGAGCACCGAACTCGGCGCCTACGGACGCAGCCACGGCTTCGTCACCGTCACCCCGCAACTGTTGCGCCCCGGCCTGCCCCGCTGGGACTTCGGCCCCGGTTCGGCCGATATCGGCTATTTGGCGGACCTGCTCACCGAGGCGGAATCCACACTCTGCGTGGACACCCGGCGTATCTACGCCACCGGGCTGTCCATGGGCGGCTTCACCACGTCGTCACTGGGCTGCCGGCCGGCCGATCGGATCGCCGCCATCGCGCCGGTCGCGGGCCTGGCCGATTTCGCATGGTGCACGCCGGCCCGGCCGATGCCGGTCATCGCCCTGCACGGCACCGCGGACCCCATCGTCGCATACGAGGGCGGCACCGGCCCGAACGCGCGGCTGCTCCCTGCGCCGGACGGAACCGGTTCGGCCGACCCCGCTCATCGGGCACCCGACGTGAAAGGCCCGGGCCCGCATTCGGTTCCGGAGAATGCGACCGCCTGGGCCGGTGCGCGAGGTGACGTAGGCGGTGGCGGTGTCCGAACACCAGCGGATCACCCCCGCCGCCTCCACGGCCGACAGCGCCACGACGACCGCGACGGCCCGCTCGGTATCGAGCGCGACCGGTGTGTCGACGGCGACCGAGGTGAACTGGATCTTCCCGATATCGCGGCCCGGGTCGGCCCCGTCCTGCACCTCGACCTCGAGCCCCGCGGCCATCCGGTCGACGACGAACCACCTGGTCTCCGCGCCGGACGCGGCGGCTACCACGAACAGTTCGGCCGACGCGGCCCCCAGCACCGGCCCGGTGGCACCGTCGAGCCGCACGGTATCGCCGGAGCCGCCGTCCACCGTGATCGCGTGCTCGGGCACGACGACCGCTCCGGTCGTCGAGGGCGCCGCCCTGTCCGCCGATCGATTCCGGCAGATGGACCCCGGTCAGGCCGAGCGCCACCAGGTCGGGCCAGAAATCCGGCCGCGCACCCGCTTTCAGGCGTTCGGTGTTCTCGCGGAGGTGTCCGCGACCGGCGCGGCGGTCGGCGAATCCGGTCACGGTTCCGGCCAGTGCCGCCTGGTCGGCGGTCAGCGCTACAGGCACGGTTCTCATTCCGGTCGAGGGGCACGGTCTCGTTCCCGGTCGGGTACGGGAATCTTGGATTAGAACCTGTTCTACTCACGGCGGAGCTATTCGCACAACCCGGACCCGGCCCCGCGCCACTTCCGCCGCTGTGGTCGGGGCTGCTACAGCGCTACATCCAGAACGCTTCCGCGACACGGGAGTACTTCGCGGCCACCCGCGACGATCCCGTCGAACGCTTCGTCGCCGAGGCCGAGCGGCACCCCGTCTTCGAACTCCTCGACCCCGGCATCGGTTGTTGTGCCGGAAGGAATCGTGCTGCGAGGATCGCTGACCGTGCACGAATACCAAATCCTCGTCGACCGGATCCGTGGAACCCTCGTGGGCGGTGCGGTCGGTGATGCGCTCGGCCGGCCGATCGAGTTCCTGTCCCTGGACAACATCCGTGCCCGCTACGGACCGGACGGGGTCGCCGGCTTCCTACCCGGTCCGGATCAGGAGTCGCCGCAGGCGATCACCGACGACACCCAGATGACGCTGTACACCGCCGAGGGGCTGCTGCGCTGCCCGCCCGGCGGTGATCCGGCGCCGCCCCTGCGCCGGGCCTATCTTCGCTGGCTGCGTACGCAGCAGGAGCCGGGGCCGGAGAGCAGGCCGGACGGTTGGCTGGCCGGACTGCCGTTCCTCTACGCGGTCCGCGCGCCGGGCAACGCCTGTATGAGTGGATTGCGACGTCAGGCGACGGGCTATCTGCCCCCGGGTCCCGTCGGCGAACCCGGGCCCGTGAACCCGCATTCCAAAGGGTGCGGGACGGTGATGCGGTCAGCGCCCTTCGGCCTGACCGGTGCGGGGGCCGGCACCGCCTGCACGACCGCGGCACGCTGCGCCCAGCTCACCCACGGTCATCCGACCGGCTGCACGGCGGCGGGCGCGTTCGCCGCCCTGATCGACCGGCTCGTCGCCGGGGCCGCCTTCCCCACGGCACTCGACGAGGTGCTGGCGCTCCTGACAACCCTCGCCGGCTCGGACGAAACGATCGCAGCGCTCTCCCGCGCCGTATCGCTCGCCACCGAGCGTGCGACACCCGAGGGAGTGGAACGGATCGGCCAGGGCTGGGTCGCCGAGGAATGTCTCGCGATCGCGGCGTACTGCGCGCTCCATGCCGAACGGACCGGGGATCTGCGCGGCGCTCTGCTGCTGGCGGTGAACCATTCCGGCGACTCCGATTCCACCGGGGCCGTGGCCGGCAACCTCCTCGGGGCCCGATATGGGCTGTCCGCGTTCCCGGCGGAATGGGTGCGGACAGTGGAGGGCCGCGATGTGCTGATCCAGGTGGCCGACGACCTCGTGGTGACCTTCCACTACGGCAACCGGGATCGGACCGGCCAACGCTACCCGCTCGACACGGCCGAACGATTCTGAACATATGACCAGCACTATCACCGAGACTTCTATGAAAAGACTGGTCCGGTCACACCCCGCCGCTATAACGTAGGCCGGTATACGTTCGGCGTGCGGCGACCGGGCATCACACCGAGAAGGACAGGAACAATGGAGATTCAGGGAACACGTGCAGTCGTCGTCGGAGGCGCCTCCGGGATGGGGCGGGCCAGTGCCGAGCTCCTGGCCGCGCGCGGGGCGAAGGTTGTGATCGTCGACCGGACCGCCAGTGAGGGCAACAAGGTCGCGGCCGATCTCGGTGGTTCCTTCTTCGAGGCCGATGTCACCGACCACGCGGGAGTCGAAGCCGTGCTGGCCGACGCGGTGGCCGAACTGGGCGGCCTCGATATCGCCGTCAACACCGCGGGCGGCGGGATCGCCAAACGCACGCTGTCCAAAACGGGCCCGCACGATCTGGAATCGTTCACCCAGATCATCAATCTGAACCTGATCGCCACCTTCAACCTCAACCGGTTGCAGGCCTGGCATATGAGCCAGGGCGAACCCAACGCCGACGGCGAACGCGGCGTCATCGTCAATACCGCCTCCATCGCCGCCTTCGAGGGCCAGATCGGGCAGGTCGCCTACACCGCCGCCAAGGCCGGTATCGCCGGCATGGCGTTGACCATGGCGCGCGACCTCGGCTCGGTCGGTGTCCGGGTGCTGGCCATCGCACCCTCGCTCTTCGATACCGGCATCCTCGCCGGAGTGCCCGAGGAGATGGTCACCCCGCTGGTCGCCGGCAATGCCTTCCCCAAGCGGATGGGACGCCCGGAGGAGTACGCGAAGCTGGCCGCCGCCATTGTCGAGAACGGCATGCTCAACGGCCAGTGTCTGCGCCTGGACGCCGGAATGCGCTTCGCGCCCAAGTGAATCACCGCGAACCGGGGCACTGCCGGCC
>NZ_JBKOOL010000019.1:0-55770 GCF_046764065.1 Nocardia sp. NPDC002869 | reverse complement strand
CCGAGGAGGGCGCCGATATCGTCGCCCTCGACCTCGCGGAGAGCGCGGCCGACCTGGTCGCGGTGGCCGGGGAGGTGGAGGATCTCGGCCGCCGGTGCGTCACCGGTTTCGCCGATGTCCGTGACCCGCTGGCGGTCGAGGAAGCCGTGAACACCGGAGTGACGCAGCTGGGCCGGCTGGATGTGGTCGTCGCCAATGCCGGCGTCTACGCGGATCTGGCGCCGACCTGGGAACTGTCCGACGACGCCTGGCAGCGCGCCCTCGATATCAATCTCACCGGAGTCTGGCACACCGTCCGGGCGGGGGCCGCGCACCTCGACGCGGGCGCTTCGATCGTGATCGTCGGGTCGACGAACGGCATCAGAGGCGGCGCTTCGGCCGCCCACTATTCGGCGAGCAAACACGCGGTGGTGGGACTGGCGCGGACGCTGGCCAATGAGCTCGGCCTGCAGGGCATCCGGGTGAACACCGTGCATCCGGGATCGGTGGCGACGCCGATGATCCTGAACGGCGACGTATACGCGAAATTGCTGCCCGGGATGGCGGATCCGACCCGCGACGACGCGGCGCGGGTTCTCGCGGAACGGACAATTCTGCCGGTGCCCTGGGTGGAGCCGGTGGATATCAGCAACGCGGTGTTGTTCCTCGCGTCCGACGAGTCCCGGTACATCACCGGCACCCAGCTCGTCGTGGACGCCGGACTTACTCAGAAGGTGTGAGATGGGACGGGTTTCGGGCAAGGTAGCGCTGGTCACCGGCGCCGCACGGGGTATCGGGCGGGCCCAGGCGGTCCGGTTGGCCGAGGAGGGCGCCGATATCGTCGCGCTGGATCTCTGCGGTCCGGTGGAGACGGTGGTCATCCCACCGGCGACGCCGGAAGACCTCGAGCAGACCGTGCGAGCTGTCGAGAAGACCGGGGCACGGGTCGTGGCCGCCACTGCCGATGTCCGCGACGGCGCGGCGCTGCGGGCGGCGGCCGACCGGGCGGTGGACGAACTCGGCGGTCTGGACGTGGTGTGCGCGACGGCCGGGATCACTTCCAGCGCACCCGGGCTGCAGCTGACCGAGGAGCAGTGGCGGACGATGCTGGACGTCAACCTGACCGGCGTATGGCAGACCTGCAAGGCGACCGCCCCGCATCTCATCGCCCGCGGCGGCGGATCGATGATCCTCACCAGTTCGATCGCCGGACTGCGCGGACTGGTCGGGGTCGCGCACTATACGGCGGCCAAACACGGTGTGGTGGGGTTGATGCGGTCGCTGGCGCAGGAGCTGGCACCGCACGGGATCCGGGTGAACTCGGTGCACCCCACCAATGTGGATACTCCGATGATCCAGAACGATATGGTCCGCCGGTCGTTCCGCCCCGACCGGGAGAACCCTACCCGCGAAGAATTCGCGGAGGCCGCGCGGACCATGAACATGCTGCCGATCCCGTGGGTGGAGCCGGTCGATATCGCGAACGCGTCGCTCTTCCTGGCCTCGGAGGAGGCCCGCTACATCACCGCGGTGACCCTGCCCGTCGACGCGGGCAGCACCCAGCGGTAGGGCTCCGCCGAACCGGGGCGCCGGTCACCGGGGCCGCCGGATCACCGCCGTGATACAGCACTCGAGTCGACCGACCGCCTGGTCACGATATGCGACGGGGAAGGCGGCGCGGCCGGCAGCCTGGTAGAAGCTCGCCCGGGAACGCCGTATGGCCGTCCTACCCCTGCGCGGACGCCATGTGTTCGTCTTGCCAACGGGCCACGGTGAGAGCGAGGGACCGGAAGGAGAGCGCCGCCACGACGTACAGCGCCGTGCCGCCCAGCAGACTTCGGCCCAGAACCACTGCACCCTCGGGGAACCCTGATCGGTTCAGCTGAAAAAAGCCGTAGGCCAACAGAATCGGCGCCACGAGCCAGCTGATCCACCACACGAAGACCGCACGCAGGTTTTGCCCGGCCGGGTTGCTCGCCCGGACCACATCGCTGACCACGATCATCGGAACCACGAAGTTCACGATGGGGATCAGCCAGCCCACGATCGCCCACCACGACGGCAAGCGGTGACCGGCCGGGGCCAGGAGTCCAGCGTTGGCGCGCGCCCGTACCAGCCATCCTATGACCAGTACGCCGACCACAGGCCAGGCCAGGATCATGAACAGGGCACCCGACCCGAGCAACGCCTGGCCGATCTGCCCTTCCGTCGATTTCTGGGTCGAGCCGAAGGTGAAAGCAGCCGCGGCCATCGCCAGGGGCCCCAGAATCGCGATGAAGACCGCCGTCGTCGCGGTCAGCGCCCACCCGCGTAACGGTCGAATGCCGCGAGAATTGATGATGCCCTGCATGGATTCCTCCCGTATCCGTGCGACGCGGACGACTCTCCGGTAGTACCGCATGATCGCCCACGGAGTCCGGCCGCCGTGTTCGGATTCCCGACCGGACAGCGACATAGTGGCATTCGATGAGCTCGCGTGCCACGCAAATCGACCGATTCCGCTCCGCACGAGACGAATCGGCCGTGGAAGCGCCGGCCGGGATCCCAG
Organism: Nocardia sp. NPDC002869; assembly: GCF_046764065.1. Classification (NCBI taxonomy): domain Bacteria; kingdom Bacillati; phylum Actinomycetota; class Actinomycetes; order Mycobacteriales; family Nocardiaceae; genus Nocardia; species Nocardia sp. NPDC002869. Next base: position 53,243 of record NZ_JBKOOL010000019.1, on the reverse strand, counting down.
CGGTCGTAAAGCAGGGTGTTCGGGCAGCAGGCTGCCGATCCGGCCGGCGGGCCCAACTTCGTCGAGTGGTAGCAGGTCTTCCCGGCGCCTCAGTCCTTGCGGGTCAGGAAGGCCATGACCGTGGATTCGAAGGCGCCCTTCTGCTCGATCATCGCCCAATGGCCGCAATCCGGGAACACGTGCAGTTCGGCGCGCGGGATGGTGCGCATCGGCAGCAGGGCCATATCCAGCGGGCTCACCCGGTCGTCACGTCCCCAGGTCACCAGCGTCGGCGCCTTCACCTTGTGCAGCAGCGCCCACGGCGGCGGGCTGTCCGCGGCGTCCATGGCGCGCACCATCGCGGTGAACGCGGCCCGGCTGTACATGCGGCGGGCGCTGTCGAGAGTGGCCGGATCGGTGGCCTGGGCCCAGCGCTCCTCGACCATCTCCTCCGTGACCAGGGCCGGGTCGTACACCATCGAGTGCAGCCAGGCGATCAACCGTTCGCGGGTCGGGTTCTCGGTGAAGTCCTGGAGCAGCCGGATGCCCTCCCCCGGACCGGGACTGAAGATGTTCTTGCCGATACCGCCGATGGTGACGATCTTGCCGACCCGGTCGGGGTGGGCGATCGCGTAGTTCAGCGCGACCCCGCCGCCCATCGAGTTGCCGACGATATCGACCCGGTCGAGGCCGAGCGCGTCGACGAAGCGGACCACCGCGTCCAGGGCGGTGATCATCGGATGCCCGCCGAAATCGTCACTGACGCCGAAACCGGGGAACTCCAGGATGAGAGTGCGGAACCGTTCGGCGAAGAAATCGAGATTGCCGCGGAAGTTACGCCAGCCGGTGACCCCGGGCCCGGAACCGTGCAACAGCAGCAGCGGCGTACCGGAGCCTGCCTCGTAGTACCGCAGCATTCCGGCGTCGGTACGTATCTCCCGCAGCTCGTGCTCGGTGCCGGAAACCGTCGTCATCGTCAACCCTCCATCTCGCGTGCTTCCTTCCGAACCACGCTGCCAGGTGCGCGGCGACCGCTCATCCGGAGTTCCCGGTGAGCGGTCGCCGCGTGCCGTCGGGACTGAGTAAGGGGTAGCCCTCCTGCCGACAGGCGAGCACCGGGCAGCCGTGTCAGCCCAGGCGGCCCGGCACGGGTTCCCGGCGGTGTTCGTCGGTGGGTAGATCACCGTCGGCGACGGCCCGTTCGATGGAATCGCGCAGCGCCGGGCAGGTCGGTATCCATTTACTGGGCTCGCCGAGGGCCGCCCGGCGGGCGAATTCGGGGCAGGCGGATTCGGCGTCGTCGAGCCATTGCACACTGGTGTGGCTAGGGCTGAACTTCTCCACCAGCACTCGGTTACCGCAGGCGGCGCACTGTACGGGCTGCACGATCACTCCTTCATCGCGGCGTGACGGGCGGCGGTAGCGGCCTTCTCGATGACCAGAGTGTCCGCGCCCCGGTCCGCGGCGGCCACTGCGCCGGTGAGGCCGCCGGCGCCGCTGCCCACGACCAGGAAACCCACCTCGTGGTCCCAGTGCTGTTCGGTAGAGGACACGGATATCTCTTTTCTCGTAGAGCTCGAACTCAGCCGAAGCTGATGTCCTCGGCCGACCAGAACGCGCGCATACTCGTGATCCGCGCGTTCTCGTCGAAAGTCATGACGTCGATGGGTTCGACGGTGATGGTCTGGTCACCGGTCTCGGTGACCACCCGGAAACCGAACGCGGCGCTGTCGCCGCTCACCCGCAAGGTCAGCAGTTCAGTACTGCGACGCGCGGATTCGAGGCTCCCGTAGAACTTCTCGATGGCCGCGCGGCCGGTGTGCGACGGACTGCCCACCGGGTCTTCCAGGGTGGCGTTCTCGTCGTAGAGGGCGGCGATATCGGCCGCGGTTCCGGTGGCCACGGCGTCGAGGTAGCGGTGTACGGCTGCGCGGATCTGTTCGGGTTCGGGCATGGGCGTTTCCTGTTCGGGTTCGGGGCGCCGTGATCCGGCCGGCCCGTGGGTGAGCGTGTCGCCGGTCGGCGCTAACGGCCGAGCATGTTCAGGACAGCGAGGTGGGCGAAGAGCATCGAGGCGCCGATCGGGTTGCCGCCGCCGGGGTAGACGGTGCCGCTGACCGCGGCCATGGTGTTGCCCGCGGCGTACAGGCCGGGGATCGGCGTCGCGTCGCGGTCCAGCACCCGGGCGGCGCTATCGGTGCGCAACCCACCCTTGGTGCCCAGATCGGACAGGCCGAAGGCGGCGGCGTGGAAGGGCCCCCGCTCGATCGGCACCAACGGCAGCTCGCCCTGGGAGAAGGCCCGGTCGTAGGCCTCGTCGCCGCGGCCGAAATCGGTATCGGCCCCCGCGGCGACCATCGCGTTGTACCGCTCGACCGTCTCGACGAGGTGTGCGGCGGGGACACCGATGGCCGCGGCCAGTCCTTCGAGCGTCTCGGCGCTATGCCACAATCCGGCCGCCTCGTATTTCTCGGTCTCGACCATGGACACATTCGTGGCCTGTACCGGCGGCCTGATCCCGTCCCGGTCGTCGTAGATCATCCAGAACGGCAGGGTCATACTGCCGGCGCGCAGTCGTTCGATCGCCGCCCGGCCGAGCCGGTCATAGGGCGCGGATTCGTTGACGAACCGCTTACCGTCCTGGTCGACGAAGATGCCGCCGGTGAACCACAGCGCGAAGGCCGACCGCCCGTCCGGATGGGTGAGCCCGGGCGACCACCACGCCTGGTCCATGAGATCGGTATCGGCTCCGGCGGCGATACCGGCCCGATGCGCTTTTCCTTGATTGCCGGGCGGGCCCATGGTGTCGCGGGCCGCGCCGGGCACCCCGTAGTGGCGGCGCATCTCTTCGTTGCCCTCGAATCCGCCCGCCGCCAGCACTACACCGCGCCGGGCCCGGATCGCGATCGTGCCCCCGGGCCGTTCGATACGCGCGCCGATCACCGTACCGTCCTCGACGATCAACTCCGCGAGGGCGGCGTTGCGGTACAGGCGGACGTCCGGATAGGCCGCCAGCGCGCGCAGGAAACGGCCGATCAGCGCCTGCCCGCCGATCAGGAGCTCCGGCGGTTCGGCGCCCAGCCGGTCGGTGTCCAGCGGGCCGCGCAGATGTGCGCGCAGGTCGCCCAGTTCGGCGGCGGGCAGCGGTACGGGGACGATATGGCGTTGTCCGTCCGTTCGCGCTTTCGGGGCCGCGCCGAAATAGTCCGGCCACGGGTACATCTGGAATTCGAAACGCTCGTCGCCCTCCAGGTATTCGATGAGGTCGCGACCGCGGCGCACGAAGGTTTCCTGCAGTTCCCCCGGGGTGCGGTCGCCCACGACCGCGCGGAAATAAGTGAGCGCGTCGTCGAGGGTGTCATCGGTACCGGCGCGCTCCAGCACGGGATTGCACGGGAACCAGACCCCGCCGCCACCGGAATACGCCGTGGTGCCGCCGAATTTGTCGGTCGCTTCCACCACCGCGACCGACAATCCCTCCCGGGCCGCGGTGTAGGCGCCGGCGAGTCCACCGCCGGATCCCGCCACCAGCACATCCACTTCGTCGTCGAAGTCCACCACTGCTCCACCGCCTCCTCGCGCTGCCGGCTCGTGCCGAGGCCGACGGTAGGGCCGGTGCGCGGCGCGGGCGAACGGTTCTCCCGGTCACCGGGAGAACCGGCGTCATCCGGTGAATGTGCCGGTCAGCGGGAGGAGGGCGACCAGGAGGCCGCGGCTGTCCCTACCGTCGCCGCAGAGCGCCGGACACCCGAGCGGTTGGAGGCACTGTGAACCCCGGAAACCCCTCGTCACCCGGCCGGACCCGAGTCGATGTGGCGGGGCCGGGCGGCTGCTGCACACCTCGGCCTGGCCGCACGAGGGTGTCGACCTGACCGGACAGCGGGTCGGTGTGATCGGCACCGGTTCCTCGGGAATCCAGGCGATACCGGTGCTCGCCGAACAGGCCGCGCGGCTGCACGTGTTCCAGCGCACCGCCAACTACAGCGTGCCCGCCGGCAACACCGCCCTCGACGACGAACTCCGGCGCAAGCAGAAGGCGAACTACGCGCAGCGACACTCAACGAGGCGTGGGCGGAGGGCCCGGTGAACCATCTCGGGCTCGGTGTCCCCGGTTTCCCCGATCTGTTCGACCTCACCGGCCCGGGCAGCCCGTCGGTACTGGCCAATATGGTGCTGCACTCGGAACTGCACGTGGACTGGGTGGCCGAGGCGATCGGGTTCGTCGACGGACGTGGAGCCACCGCGCTGGAGTCCCGTGCCGACGCGGCGGCGGCCTGGGTCGCCGAATGCGCCGAGCGAGCGTCCGGGACCTTGATGACCCGGGCGAACTCCTGGTACCGGGGGGCGAACATCCCGGGCAAACCGCGGGTCTTCATGCCGTTCGTGAGCGGTTTCGGGGCGTACGGCGAGATCATCGCCGAGGTCGCGGCCGCCGACTACAAGGGTTCCGACCTACTGGATCGGTGAGCGACACGATTGCACCCGCCGCGGTAGTCATATGCCGGACCGGCATATGACCACTGATAGCATTCGGCGAATGACGACGAGCGAACCCGACCTGGCGCAGATCAACCTGCCGCCGACCAGCTGGGCGGTGCTCGCCATGCTCTCCTACGAGGAGGAGATCTCCGGGTACGACCTGAAGAAGTGGGCCGACTGGAGTATCCGCTACTTCTATTGGAGCCCCTCCTACAGCCAGATCTACTCGGAGCTGAAGAAGCTCGAACGGCACGGGTTCGCGCACTCGCGGGTCGACGCCGACAACGCCATGCGCGGCCGCCGCCTCTACCGGATCACCCCGGCCGGCCGGGCCGCCGTCACCGCCTGGACCAACAGCGCGCCGGTCGACCCGCCGATGCTGAAACATCATGTGATGTTGCGGATCATGTTCGGACATCTGAGTTCGCCGGAGCGGCTCAAGGAGATCCTGCGCGACCATATGGCCGATGCCGAACGACTCGAACGCAGTGCCGCCGTCGACGCGGCGGCCGCGAAATCCGAACCGGGCTGGGCCTACTCGCAGATCGTGCTGCAGTGGGCCGAACGCTACTACGCCTCCGAACGCGACCTCACCCAGCAGCTGATCGACGATATCGACGCGGCCGAGACCGCGCTGGTGGCGGCCGAACGCGACGAGCGGGCCGCCTATCCGCATCCCACCCCGGGCCGCTGGCGCGAGGTGGAGCAGCGGGTCAAAGAGGAGGACCCCGGGCGGCGCTGAGCGCCCTCGCCGGGCGCCGGTCCGCCGAGGCCGTCGCCCGCGCTGTCTTCGTGACCGGCCGCGGTGCAGGCGGCGATTCCGGCCCCGGAAGGCGCCCGGTCCGGCAGGGCTCGGTGAGTACTGTGCGCGGGGTTCCGTCCCTGTCGCCGCCCGCGGTGGGCACAGCCGCCGTCCCCGACCGGCTCTCTCCATCGAGCGCACGGCGACGGGCCGCCCTCGGGTAGCACGCACGACACCGGTCAGACGTACTGCAGGGCCGCCATCGGGTGGGGCCTCGGCACCGAACCCAGCGGGCGGGACTGCTGCAGTGTGGGATGTACCCGGACCCGGCCGTCCTCGACATTGCGCCAGATCCCCAGCGCGGTCATCCGCACCGGCGCGGCCGTCCGGTGATCGAAGCTCATCCGGTCCACCGGCCCGCAGATCGATACCGCGGCCACCGCCTGACCGATCTCCCCGACCGGCGCCGCCACGCATCCGAATCCGGCCAGTGATTCCTCGCGCTCGAAGGCGATACCGTGCGCGCGGACCTTGGCCAGTTCGGCGCGCAGTTGCGCGGCCGTGGCGATGGAGTACCGCGTCTTCGGCCGGACAGGGCCGGCACCGAAGACATTGCCGCGCCCGCCGTCGGCGTAGGCGAGGATCGCTTTGCCCACCGCCGTACAGTGCGCGGGCTGGCGGCCCCCGACGCGGGTCGGTACCGCGCCCGCCAGCCGTCCGCCGACCTTGTCCAGGTACACCACGTCCGTGCCGTCGAGCACGGCCAGATGCACCACACATCCGGTGGTGCGGTGCAGTTCGTGCAGGAACGGCACGGCGGCGCGGTGCAGCCGGTCCTGGTGCACCGCCAGCGAGCCGAGTTCCATCAACCGCAGGCCCAGTTCGTAGTCCCGGCCGTCGCGCCGCAACCAGCGCAGTTGTACGAGCCGCTCCAGGATGCGATGCGCCGAGGACCGGGGTAGCCCGGTCCGCCGCACTATCTGGGCGAGCGTCAGGCGTCCCGGGCCCTCGAACGCGTCGAGAACGAGCGAGACGCGGTCGAGCACAGCGCTCGGGGTGGCGGCGTCGGCCTGCATAGTCATGAGCCCTCCATTGGGTCTACGAGCTGATGCCCAATCGAATATGCCGAATAGGCATATTACTATTAGTATCATTCCTTTGTGGTAGCTGTCACAGGAATCGCAAAGGTTGGCCGAAAATCACGAACGGCCCCCCGAACCGGGCGATACGCCCGGCCCGAGGGGCCGTCGATCCAGGAGACGCGCTGCGGAGCCGCGGCCCCGTCCGAGGCCTCGGCTCCGCATCGCCGCAGGCGGCGCGATTACATCGCTGCCAGTGGTTCGCTACCGGACCAATCGTGGCCCCAGTAGCTGTCCGCGGTGATCTCCTCCGCGGTGTAGTACTTCTCGTCGACCTTCATCCCGTCGGTGCCGAATTCGATATCCCAGCCGCCGGGGGCGCGCACGTAGAACGACACCATCTTGTCGTTGGTGTGCCGGCCCAGCGTCGAGGACACCGAGAACCCGTCCTTCGCCACCCGGTCCAGCGCCTGGCCCACCGCGTCGAGCGAATCGACCTCCACCATGATGTGCACCAGCCCGGGCGCGCCGCCGTGCGGTGCGGGGCACAGCGCCAGGCTGTGATGGCGTTCGTTCACGCCCAGGAAACGGACCCGCACCGGCCCGAACTCGGGCGGCGCCGGCACCCGGAACGCTCCGCGCGGCAGGAAACCGAGGACCTCGGTGTAGAACTCGAACGCACCGCCCAGGTCCATGGTGGGCAGCACCGCGTGCCCCAGACCCTGGGCGCCCGTGACGAACCGGGCGCCGAACGGGGTCACCACCGGACTGTGGTCGAGTACGGGGCCGTGGAACACCTCCAGCGTGGCGCCGGTGGGGTCGGTGAAGGTGATCGCCTCCTCGACCCGGCGGGCGTCGGCATCGTCCTGGGACAGCGGTTCCACCGTGACACCCGCCTTCGACACGGTCTCCCGCACCCGCCGCAGCGCCGCGTGGTCACGGACCTCCCAGCCGATCCGCACCACCTCGTCGGTCTCCCCGGCGACCACCACGATCCGCGCGGCCCGCTCGTCCATCCGCAGGTAGAGCGCGTTCTTGTCTGGTCCCGACCCCTCCGCGAAGCCGAGCACGTCGAAGGCGAACTGCCGCCAGCGCTCCATATTCGTGGTCTGTATCTGTACGTACCCGAGGCTCTTGATATCGGTCATTTCGTTCCTGTCGTTCTTCTCGTCCCCGGCCGGTCAGATCATCGAGCGCAGATGCGCGGCCGGGTCGAACCCCATCGAGCTCAGCGCCGAAGCGTGGTACACGGTGCTCGGAACGTGGATGGCGTGGTTGAGGCCGGCGTGGGCGTCGCGCCAGTACCGCTGCAGTGGTTTGTCCATGCGCAGCGCGTTACCGCCCGACCGGGCGAAGATCTGGTCCACGGCCATCACCGCCCGCCAGGCCGCCCGCACCTGGGTGCGGCGTCCGGCCGCGCGGAGCGCGAAATCCACCTCGCCGCCGGATTCGACGATGCCCCAGATCCGGTCCACATTGGCCAGCAGCTCCTGGCGCGCGGCGTTGATATCGGCGGCGGCCTCGCTGATCGCGAACAGCACGTACGGATCGTCCTTGACCGCCGTCCCCTGCGCGCCCACCCGGCCGCGCTGGTAGTCCAGATGCGCGGCCAGCGCGCCCTCCGCGATCCCGATGACCGCCGCGCTGATACCCAGCGGGAACATCGTCGACCACGGCATCTTGTACAGCGTCTCGGTGACGCCGTACTCGCGCTGCGCGGTGCCGTCGATGACGTGGTCCCCGTTCATCACCCGGTACGACGGCACGAACGCGTCTTTCACGACGATGTCCTTGGAACCGGTGCCTTTGAGCCCCACCACGTTCCACGAGTCCTCGACGATCTCGTAGTCGGCCCGCGGCAGGATCATGTGCAGCATCGTCGGCGGATCGGCGATCCCGCCCTGCGCGTCGCCGAGCATGGCGCCGAGGAAGATCCAGTCGCAGTGGTCGGTACCGGAACTGAACTGCCAGCGGCCGTTGAAGATATAGCCGCCGTCCACCGGACGGGCGATACCGGTCGGCGCGTACGGCGACGCCATCCAGGTGTCGTTGTCGGCGCCCCACACTTCTTCCTGCACCCGCGGATCGGCGAAGGCCAGCTGCCAGGGATGGACCCCGACGATGCCGCAGATCCAGCCGGTGGCCGGATCCAGCGCCGCCGCGGACATCACCGATTCGGCGAACTCCCGCGGATGCGCCTCGAACCCGCCGTACTTCTTCGGCTGCAACAGCCGGATCGGGCCGGCCGACTTCAATAGTTTCGCGGTCGAATCCGGCAGCCGGCCGAGCCGTTCGGCCTCCGGGGCCTGGTCGCGCAGCTGGTCGGCGATCGCCGCGAGATTGTCGAGAACTCTGGTCATGATGGGTTCCTAGGTAACGCGCGCCGGGTGTTCACCCGGCGCGCACGAGAAATATTCGGGTCAGGTGGTGGTGTCGAGTACCGCGCCGCGGGCGATGTTGTCCGCGACCTCCGCCTCCCAGCTGGTGACGGCGCGTTCGGTATCGATCTCGAATTCGAACCGTTTGGTCATGTCCTCGGTGATGTCCTCGACATCCACGTAGAACTGCTGGTACCAGCGGCGCAGCTGGTACACCGGCCCGTCCTCCTCGGAGAGCAGCGGGTTGTCGATGGGCGCCTTGTTCTTCCAGATCTCGACATCCTGTTCGAAACCCACCTCGACACCGCGCGCGAACTGCGCCGCCATCGCCTCGGCGTCGGAGTCCGACATGCCCTGGGGTTTCTTCACCATCGCGCCGTACTGCAGGACGAACGAATTCGACGTGACCGGGTAGTGGCAGTTGATCAGCACCGTCTCGATCGTCATACCCTGCGCCTCGTTCCACAGCCAGTCGATCATGTAGGAGGGGCCGAAGTACGAGGCGTCCGAGCGCAGCGCGGAATTCGGGTCGTCGTAGCTGGTACCGACGTTGATATCCCCGCGGGGGGTGGACCGCATGTACTGGGTCGCCACATGCCCTTCGAAAACGTTCTTGAAGTAGCGCGGGAAGGAGTAGTGGACGTAGAAGAAGTGGGCCATATCGACCACGTTGTCCACGATTTCCCGGCAGTTCGACCCCTCGACCAGCAGGGAGTTCCAGGTCCAGTCGGTCCACTCCGAGGTGCCGTAGCCCTCGATCTCCGGGACCGTCACCGCGTCGGTGGGTTTGCTGCCCTGCGGGTCGTGCCAGACGAACAGCTGACCGTTGCGTTCCAGCGTCGGCCAGGCCCGGGTGCGGGCCAGCGGCGGTACCCGCCGGGCGTACGGGATCCCGGTGCACTTGCCGTTACCGCCCCAGCGCCAGTCGTGGAACGGGCAGGCGATGGAATCGCCTTTGACCGTCCCCTGGGCCAGGTTGCCGCCCATATGCCGGCAGTACGCGTCGAGCACGTGCAGCGTGTCGTCGGTCTGGGACCGGAACACCACCAGCGTGGTGCCGAATGCCTTGACCTCGTGCGGTTGCCCGTCCCGGAACGATTTCGCCAGGCCCAGGCAGTGCCAGCCGCGCGCGAACCGGGTCGGGGCCGCGGCCGCCTCGATCTGCCTGTATTCGTCTGTACCGTGCTGGGGTCGCCCGTTCGGTGCAAGATCCGGCATCGGAACCTCCATGTTCCAGCGGAGTTGTGTGACTGCGCCGATAGTGACCTGAGGCACCGGGTCGACCCAGCCGCGTTCCCGGTCAGTGGACACGTTTCGGCGCCGCGATTGCGCCGGGGTGCCCCGGCCGGCCGGAATCCCCGGTCACGCCGGCCGGAATCCCCGGTCACTTCGACCGCCGCGGTACCCCGTATCCGGGACTCGGGGACCCCGGTTTGTGCCATGGTTGGGTTCTCCCCTCGGGGAGTCCTCGTGCCCCCGGCCCCCGCGGCCACCCGGCGACGAGCCGGAAACCCGGGCCGGGCCGCGCACCGACCGCCCGGAACGGCCCCTGAGCGGGGTGCCCGGCATTGTCGCTGGTTACCCGACGATAGGATTACGGAATGAGCGTCGACAATCGCCGGGTCCGGTCGTCCGCGCCGCCGGTGCGCGCGAACGGTCGTGACGATCCGGGCAGCGACGCCGCCACCGGGAAGAAGGAGAGCGCCGCGGCGGCTCGCCCCGTGCGGCGCCGGCCGAAGAACCGGCGGGCACAGATCGCGGCGGCCGCGGCCAACGCGTTCGGTTCGCTGGGATACCACGGCGTGAGCATGGAGGACATCGCCGGCGGGCTCGGTATCAGTTCCGCCGCCCTGTACCGCCACTACCCCAGTAAGTACGCGCTGTTCCAGGAGGAGTCGCTACGGGTCGGCCAGGCCATGGCCGAATCGGTGCGGCTCGACGCCGAGGCCGCGGCGGCCCCGCCCGAGCAGCGGTTGCGGACGGTGCTGGAAGCACTCAGCGCGGTCACGGTCGCCAACCGGGCCAGTGTGACGCTGGTGCGCTGGGAAGGCCGCTACCTCGAGCCGGCCGACCGCGAGATCCGGGAGGTACAGCAGAACGCGGTGCTGGAGGCGCTGGGTACCCAGCTCGCCGCCTACCGCCCGCAGCTGCGCGGTCAGGATCGCCAGGTTCTGGTGGTGGCCCTGCTGTCGGTGATCACCAGCATCGCCGATCACCATGCGACGCTACCTACGAAAGCCCTTGCCGGACTGCTCGTTTCCACCGCTATGGACCTCGCTGCGGTAACGCTGCCGGAACCAGGGGAGGTCGAACCCGCCCGCCCGGTGGAGATCCCGGAATCGTTCAAACACGAACTGCTGCTCCGCAAGGGTGTGGAACTCTTCCACGCCCGCGGATACCCGAATGTGAGCGTGGAGGACATCGCCACCGCGGCGGGCCTGTCCGCGGCGTCCGCGGTGTACCGCTTCTACCGCGGAAAGAGCGATCTGCTGGCCGCCGCCTTCCGGCGCGCCGCCGAACGGGTGTCCAGCGCGATCGGTCCCGCGGTGGCCGGGGCGGCCGGACCGCGGGAGGCGCTGGATTCGCTGATCGACCAGTACGTCGAGGGTTCGTTCGCCGAACGGGAACTCACCTTCGTCTACTACACCGAATTCCAGCACGTACCCGCCGAGGAACGCGCCGCCCTGCGCAATGTGCAGCGGCTGAGCGTGGAGGAATGGGCACGCCTGGTCCGGCAGGTGCGTCCCGAACTCTCCGGTCCGCAGGCACGTTTCCTCGTCCACGCGGCCTTCGCCCTCGTGGTCGACCTGGGCCGCGCGCTCGGCACGGTCGCGACCGCCTCACAGGAGCGGGTCGCCCTGCTCATGCGGACAGTCCTGTACGGCGGGCCCGCCCACTAGCCCCAATGCCGCGCAGTTGGGTTGTGCCCAGTTGTCAACCGGGCACAATATGGATGCTGACCTGGGTTTTGTAGGCTGGTGGTAGAGTTCGGCCATTCGGCAGCCGGGTAGCGGCCGTGGTCGGTCAGTGTGGTGATCAGCCGGTAGCGACCGGCCCGGCGCGGCCCCCCGGCGCTTGACCCAGCGCCGAGGACCCCGGACGGGCGACTCGGGCACCGTCGAGGCCGGCGACCAGTCGCGCCCACACCTGCCGATAACCGTTCTCGGCGAACAAGCAGCCCGCCAGCAGCAGATACACCACCACCCGCGAGGGCAGTGCCCGGACCCGGGCCTGCACCGCACCCACCGATTCCAACGCCGCGTCGACCAGGTCGAACGGCACGATCTGGGTCAACTCACCCAGATGACCCGGCGCGAACGCACCCGCGGCTACCACACCGCGCCGGTTGATGACAGACCGATCCGACAGCGGAGCTCCCAGTGAAGAGTTGTCTTGGAGTGACAAACCTCTTCTACCAGGCGCTCCGCTGTCCCATGTCACGACATACCGAGCCCGGCAATCGGATCGGCTTGACACCACACACGGACCCCCAACTGCGCGGCATTGCCACTAATGGGGGCTGGCTGCTTTCTGTCTACATCACCCCAGGTTCCAGCGATCTGCTGGTACTAATTTGAAAACACCAATTTTCGGTGCATAACGCAGGAGAAAACTCAATGACCCAACCGTTCCAGCAGCAGCCGCCGCAGCAGCCCGGGCCCTACCCGTACCAGCCCCAGCAGCCTTATGGGGCGTACCCGCCGCCGCACCAGCCTTACGGAGCCCCGTACCCGCCGCCGCGGCCTCCGAAGAAGAAGACCCCCCCGGTGCCGCTGCTGATTCTGGTGGGCGTGCTGGCACTCTGCGGTTTCGGTGGATGTGTCTCCGCGATCGGCGGCTCCAACGATGACGCCGCCAGCAAGACCACTACCAGTCGTGTCGCCCCGGGCGAGCAGGCCAAGGCCGCACCTCCGGTAGCAGCACCCACCGAACAGGCACCGCCGAAACCCGATCACGCGCCGGCCGGGAGCGCGGTCCGAGACGGCAAGTTCGAATTCGTCGTCACCCAGATCGAGCAGGGCCTGAAGGTGGTGGGCACCAACCCCTATCTCCAGAAGGAGGCGCAAGGCCAGTACATCCTCGTCCACACCACCGTCACCAACATCGGTGACCGGCCGCGCGCCTACTTCGGGTCCAACCAGACCCTCATCGACGCGCAAGGCCGCGAGTTCACCAACGACACCATGGCCGAGGTCAACGTCAACGACTCCGCCGTCATCGGAGCCGACATCAACCCGGGTAACCAACTGAGCGTGGTCATCGCCTTCGATGTCCCCGTCGACGCCCAGCCCACGGTGATCGAGTTCCACGACTCGGCGTTCTCCGGCGGTGCGAAGGTCGCACTGCAATAGCCCACCCGGACGTACTGCCGGCCCCAGCCGGACAGTCCGGCTGGCGACGGGTGAGCAGGGTCGCATGCGTTCGATAAGGTGGGTGGCGCGGAACAGGTTTGTCGAGCCCGGCAAGCTCTACCGCACCCCCGCCGGCTGGTCGGGGAGCCGTCGCCCGAGACCTGCCATAACGGGCACTTCTTCGGCCCCAACCGCGTCACGGTCGAGTGGGAGCCCTGCCGATGCGGAGGTCACCGCACGCACGCCTGCGGGACCTGCGACGACATCGTTCGATGGCCTGAGAACGGGCCGGAATGCGAAGACGGCACCTTCGACAACCGCTGCGTACCGGCAGCGGACTTCCCATCACCTCGGATAGCCGGTGCCATCGGCCGTCGGAGAATACTTCGCGCTCTCGGATCCTCGCTGGTCAGAGCGGTGAAATGATTACGATTCGTGTGGCGTTTGCCCTAAGTACCTAGTGTTTGCCGTACATTCTCCGTACATTGGGCTGTACACCACAACACACGCGAGGCCCGTCATGACCACCAAGACCGAACGCTTCGAACTAAGGCTAGACGAAGAACGACGGAACCAAATCGAAGCCGCAGCTGATGCGGTCCAGGAAAAGCCCAGCGAGTTCATCCGAAACGCCGCCTACGAGCGCGCCGACCGGATCCTCGCACTGTCGAGCCGCACACTCATGCCGGCAGAACAGTTCGACGCGATGATGGAATCGCTGGACACACCCGACTACGCGCCGGGCCTGGCCAAGGCAGCCGCGAAGCCGAGAATCTTCGAGCGCCGGTGACCTGGATATCGACCGGAATAACCACCGGGCACGACCTGAGCCGGTTCGACTGCGGCAAAGAAGTGCTGAACCGATGGCTGCAACAGTCGGCCTTGAACGCCGAGCAGCGTTGGACCAGTCGCACCTACGTGTGGACCCAGGGTGACGATCCCGTCGTCCTGGGCTACTACGCGATTGCCCCGACATCGGTCGACAAGGACGTCGACGGCATAGCCGCGAAGTTCTCGACCGGACTGAAAACCGTCCCGGCATTCCTGCTGGCCAAGTTCGCCCTGGACCGCGAGTTCCACGGGCAGGGCATCGGCGAGCAGATGCTCGTCGATGCCGTCACCAAGATCATGGGCGCGGCCCAGGCGTCCGGCGGGCGCCTGATCGTCGTCGACGCAATCGACGAAGAAACGGTCAGCTTCTACGAGAAGTACGACTTCATGCTGGTGAAGAACACCCCGAACCGGCTCATCATGAAGCTCGCCACCGCACTCGACACCTTCGGAGTCAGCGTCCGCCGCTGACTCCATCGTCGAACAGCGGAAGGTCACGCATCAGCACATCGAAGATGGGCGCGTCGTCCCATCTTGGGCGCAGCCGGCCGACCTGGTACCAGCCCCACTTCCGATAGCGCGCGTAGGCGCGCTCGTTGTCCGGCTCCACCAGCAACGTTGCCCGCCGCTCACCGCGGCCGCGCAGCAGCTCATCGTGTAGTGCGCGAGCGAGACCGTGGCCGGTGTGCTCGGTGCACACCATGATCTCCGACAGCGCGAACGTCCGCGCCCCCGTCTCCGCGGTGAACTCGGCGGGGTCGCCCTCGTCGAGTTGAAGGCCGCCCCACCACGCCGCGCCCGGCTGTAGTGGCCACCCCCACGTCTGCCCCGTCGGCGCCCCATCCACATACGCCACTACCAGTTCGAAACCACTGCTGCGGTCGGGGTGGGTGTAGGCGTCGAATCGGCGCATGAACTCGGCAGGGGAGTCGAACGGGTCACCGGTGTCGATTGCGTCCACGTACGCCCGGCGATAGATGCCCTCTACGGTCGCTCGTAGGTCGCGTGCCTGCGCGGCATCATCATGGCGGAACTCCGTCACTCGATTTCCTTCCGTGTCGCACCTTCGAGCATCCTGAACTCCTCCCGGAACTCAGCAGCCGCTGGATGGTCGGTGGCTCCCACCGGCGTCAGTACTCGCAAGGTGCGGCCCGACGTCACTTTCCGTAGCTCCGCAAGGACGCCCATACCGACTTCGACCGCGGTGGGGATATCACCGGTGCGCGCATGTGCAGCTGCCGCCCACGCCCGCGCATGCACGGCGTTGCGAGTGCCCTACTCGGAGTAGCCCCGGCGCCGGGCCGATAGCCAGCCATCCGTTGTCGCATACCGTGGCCCGACTTCCCCGGCGCCGGGTGCACACCATGACGGCCTCATTTGGGGAGAGGACACATGCAAGAGCCGCTTTCGACCGGTAGACCGGCAACGAATCGGGCGATGGCCGGTGCTCTACGGCTGCTGGATGATTCGTACCGGACCGACTTGGAAACCATGGAACGGGTCGCTGCGGAGTTGCGTAACGGGCCCACCGACATCCGGCGCTTCACCACTGCTACCGATCGGGCGCGCCTGCGGGCTGAAATCGAGCGCATCGTCAATCGGCTGCGTGCCGCGAAGATCGAAGTGGTACCGAGTGTCCGATAACCACGAATCACCATGTGCCAGCACGAGGAAGCCTGTCGACGTCGATCCCGCGTTGTCGATGTCCGACGATATCCCGGCCGCCGATGTCCTGGAGGAAGTCGCCGCAGGGCTTCGGTCTCACACCTATCGCGAGGAGGCGGCATGACCGGGCACGCACCGGGCCCGGTCACCGGCGCCCGAAAGCCCGTCGGTGTCGACACCAGCCGCCCGAGCATTTCCCGGGTCTATGACTACAGCCTGGGCGGCAAGGACCACTACCCGGCCGACCGCGCAGCCTTCGAGCAGATCCAGCGGGTAGCGCCACGCCAGGGCGACGTCTCCCGGATGAACCGGCGCTGGCAGCAACGGGCTGTGCGCTACATGGCCGGCGTCGGCCGGATCACCCAGTTCCTCGACATCGGGGCAGGGCTGCCGGTGTTCGCGAACCAGAACACCCACGAGATAGCCGAATTGGAGTCCCCTGGAGTCGAGGTCGTCTACATCGACAACGATCCGGTCTGCGGCGCGCACGGTCGCGTCATGCTGGAGCGTAACGAGCGCACGCATTACCTTGACGGCGACCTGCTGGAGAAGAACACCCTGCTGGAGAACAAGGGTGTGCTCCAGCACATCGACATGACGCGCCCGCTCGGGCTGCTGATCTGCGGGCTTCTGCACCACGTCGAGGACAGGCTGGATCCGGTCGGCGTGATGCGCGAATACATCGACCGGGCGCCGGAAGGCTCATATATCGCGATCACCAACTTCTGGGATCCTGCCGACGAGGACCCAGAACCGCACGATCTCGCGGTGCGCCTCGAGCATGCCCACGTCGAGATGGGCCTTGGATCAGGGTGGTATCGCACCCGCGAGCAGCTGGCCGAGTACTTCAAGGGCTTGGAAATCCTCGAACCCGGGCTGGTCCAACTGGAGGACTGGTGGCCGGCCGGGCCGCCTACCCGGCCACGGCTGCCGGAGGAGCGCTTGATGCTGGGCGGCGTCGGCTATAAGCGGCCACCGATCCGGCGACTGCTGAGCCCGGTAGAAGACGACGAATAGCCCCGCCGGCCCCGATCTGGGGCCGGTGGAGTGCTTTCGGCTCCGACCCGCGACGGGCCGAGCGCGCCGACCGAGGTCCGAGACGGCCGGCACCTGGAAGTGGTCGAATCGTCAGGCCATCGGCAATACGAGAGAAGGGCGTCAACGATGAACCAGCAATTCGACCAAGCACAGCAGGATCCGGCCTTCCTGGAGTGGCTGCAAGCCATGGATGACGAACTCGGCAGGTTTCTCGCCGAGGACGCTCCAGCGATCGGGGATCTGGCCGACCCGTACACCGCAGACGGGCTCGCCGTGTGCGAGGACGTGATCCGCGATCGTCTCGGCAGTATCCACGCGATCGACGACCCGGCCAATGCGCGCCTGGTCGATCGCTTCGTCCGCTTCATCGGTGAAGTGCACCGCCGGGCCACCGAAGCCCGGTGGGTCAACGTCGCCCACATGCGCGAGGCCGGCCCCGTGTGGCCGCAGATCCTGCGCCCGTTCTCCGAATGGGCGGTGGACCCGCGCGCCCAGATCGGTGGCGCCTTCGCCAAGAAGCCACAGCAGCCGACACAGCTGGTGTGGGTCCTCAACAACATGCTCACCGAGTACACGCGGTGGGTCGAGTACGGGCGTCCGAAGCCCGAGGAATACCAGCGTCTCTACACCGAACAGCTGGTAGCTGAAACCGATGGAAACGATTTATAGGCGGTAACTATGGGCCCGGGGGACAGACCGGAATCGCTCACTCCCAGCGAGTACCGGAGGTACATGGATGGGTACGTGCCCGACAAGCTCAAGGCCAACCAGATCCCGAGGACCCCGCTGGGGTGGCGAGAAGCATCCACGGCCTGGAAGGAGCGCTATTGGCAGGGTAAAACCATGGAGAAGGGCCTGGACGTCGTTTTCGGGCTGAGCGCATCGGGGTGGCAGCGGGAGGTGCCCCGCCATGAATGCCCAGGTCGCCGCGTTGGTCGAGAAAGGCGTGCCGGCCGACGCGGCCCGCTCGGCGGTGCTGGCCCGCCTGTCTTCGCCCACACAGGATCACCGATCCAATCAGGACAGGGAGATGGAGCGGGTCGAGCAGCAGCTCCTGGCGGCCAGAATCCCACCGGCAATTGCTCGGGCTGCTGCCGAGGGCCGGATCCACGAACCGCCGGAAGTGACCCGCGCGAAGGCCGCGGCGGAGGCTCTGGAGAAGAAGGAGGAGCTGGAACGCCGATACGGCAGAG
This sequence comes from Nocardia sp. NPDC002869, assembly GCF_046764065.1. NCBI lineage: Bacteria > Bacillati > Actinomycetota > Actinomycetes > Mycobacteriales > Nocardiaceae > Nocardia > Nocardia sp. NPDC002869. Next base: position 35,507 of record NZ_JBKOOL010000019.1, on the reverse strand, counting down.
AACGCTGACCGGTTGTGACGCAGGTTATGCGCACCTGGATCGGTTGGTCAGTTACATATTTCGCCGTTCATGCGGCAAGAAGGGCGGTTGGCATCATCTGACCCCGCGCGCGGGGCAGGCGCTTATCGTGGCCGGGAAACCGCCCACGTCAGAAGAAAGGACCCCATCCATGGCGAGGCGTTCTACCGGTCCTCGTCCGCCCTGGGCACAACGCTGCAGGTCACCGAGGATATGTGGCCGGCCATCCGGGCCGAGTTCGACGAATACTGGAACGCCGCCTGCGAACAGGCGGTGCTCGACGATTTCGTCCGCTCCTACCTCGAGGACCTGCTGAACCTGCGGATGATCCACTGGTACCTGCGTATTCCGTTCCGCGGCCTGCTCAGGTTCCTCACCATCGGTTTCCTGAGCCCCTGGTTCCGTGAGCAGATGCGGGTCGAATGGTCCGCTGCCGATCAGCGCCGGTTCGAAAATCTCTTCCTCTTCGTCGGTTTCGTGAACCGTTTCATTCCCCGCTTCCTGCGGCACGGCGGCCGTCACGCCCTGATGGCCGACGTGCGGCGCCGCATCAAGAGGCAGAAGAACCTCATCTGACCCCGGAGAGTCGTACGGTGGGTGGCCGCGCAGCCGCGGCCACCGTGTCCGACCTCTCGCGACCCGCGGTCGGTCGGCGGGCAGAGCTTCCGAAGCCGGAGTCGTCGCATTTTCCCGCCCTGATACAGCCTTGGCATAGGCTCGACGCGTGGTTCAAAGTTTCCGCCACAGGGCGACAGGAAAGTCTCTATCAGAGGTTCGGGTCGCCGGACGATGGAGCACACTACTACCGGAGTGCGGTTCGCCACACGACTTCTGCACCCCTCGACCGTCGACCTGATCCAGAGTCCCACCGGGATTTCGTGGAGCCGAACGTGCAGGCGAGGAAATGAGCGGCGCAGCGTCCCGAGGTCCGACCGACCTGGCGGAGATTGTGCATGAGGCTGCGGAGCGTGCGGTACGCGCCCTCGTTACGTGCACCACGGACATCGTCCGGCAAAAGCAGGCCATGTCCGGTGGAGCGAAACAGTCCGCCGACCGATTCCTCGGCAGAGATTACCGCGGCAAGGAAGTCGCCGACGGCGTACAACAGCAATCCGGTCCGGAGGTCACGGCTGCGCTGCGTAACGGGAGTCCCGATACCTCCGGACGTCGGCAGTCGTCCGGCGCGGATCGGCCTACCTCATCCGGGGACGGAGCGGGAGACCCTCCGTCGCCGCCCGCGGGTGGCCGACCCGGAGCCGCCGACGACGAACCGCACATTCGCCTGGATCTGGGTGGCCCCGGTTCGCCCGCGCTGCGCGCGGACGCCGTCGGCGCGGCCTCGGCGCGGAACTCCCTGACCGCCGCGCTGCGCGACTGGTCTGCGCCCGGTTACGTCGACGATATCGCGAACGCCGTCGGAGACGTGGTCGGCCACGGTCGCGGTACGGTCCGGCTCACCGCGGAAACCGTCGGCCGGACGGACGGGTCCCGGCTTCTCCGCATCGAGGTCACCCACACCGACGCCGGCCGGGTACGTACGACGTGGGAACTGGACCGGACGCCGCGGACGGTCGAGCGGGTCGTCCCGGGACCCGGCTCCACCCCGCAACCGGAGCGCGCGGCAGGGGCCGATGGGGACGACCGGAGAACTCCGCTGTGGGAGTCGGTGTATCAGGACTATCAAAAGGGAGTCGGGGAGGTCCGCAGGGCGATGGCCCGAGGCCTGGCGGACAACTATCCGTGGCTCACGCCGGCGCAGATCGACGATGCGAAATTGATCATCTCGGAGCTGTACACGAATGCGGTCGCCTATTCGCCCGATCATCGAGGCCGAGTCGACGTCACCGCGCCGGAGGACGGTCGGGTACGCATCTCGGTGACCAATGCCATGGGTCCCGGTGATGCGTTGAAAATGGCGGACTGGGTTCCCGACCAGCAGTCCGTCGAACGGCAAGGGGGTCGGGGCACTCAACTCGCCCATGCGCTGAGCGCGGCCTGCGGCCGGGATCTCCATTTCGGAACGGAAAGTTCCAGTGCCACACACTGGTTCGAACTCCACCGCTCCGGCGAGAGTAGCGGCAGCGACCCGGTAATCGATATGAGTGAGTTGGCGGGCGATCTGGCGGACCTGGGTATCGATCTCGACGACCTCCGCCCTGATGGGGAAAAGTGAACCGGCAGTTCCGGCGGCGATCGGTCACCGCCGGGCCCGGCGCGGCGAGCCGGTGACTCTCCGCCGCCCCCGACCCCATGAGATGCAGGCGAGTCGCTCGGGTCGATTCGCACGGCGGCGTTGGACAATCGCAGGGGCCGGGCAGCGGCATCAGTCGGAGACGGAAGGGACGGCGCTCGAGGCACGAATCGCGGTTCCGTACTCGGACGATTTCGCGCGAGCGGGCGCGGCGCAGGAGGTGATCGCGGCGTGGGTGAGCGAGAAACGCCGCTCGGGCGGCGCGAATTCCTCCGCGCCACCGGCGGCATCGGCGCGGCGCTGGCAGTGTCGGCACTGAGTGCGTGCGACAACGACGACGACGCACTGACGTTCTTCTTCCAGGCCAACCCCGCCGAAGCCGACGGACGGCAGCGGGTGATCGACGAGTTCACTCGCAGAAATCCGGATATCCGAGTGCGCACCCTGCTGTCCGGCCCCGACCCGATGCAGCAGATATTGACCTTCTGCGCGGGCGGCAGATGTCCCGACGTGTTGATGGCGTGGGAACAGACCTATGCCGGTCTCGCCGACCGGGGCGTGCTGCTGGATCTGAACACCCTGCTCGACCGCGACCCGGCCTTCGCCGCCGACCTGTCGGCAGGCGGCACCTCGGCGCTGTACGACACCTTCACTTTCGAAGGCGGGCAGTACGCGCTCCCGGAACAGTGGTCGGGAAACTTCCTGTTCTGCAACAGGACGCTGTTCGACCAGGCCGGACTGCGACCCCCCGGCCGGTGGGAAGACGCGTGGAGCTTCGCCGAGTTCCTGGATATCGGCCGCGCGCTCACCGAGCGTGATCGGTCCGGCGAGGTCCGGCAGTGGGGGTTCGTCGACACCTGGGTGCCGTATTATTCGGCCGGTCTCTTCGCCGTCAACAACGGCGCCGAATGGGCGAGCCCGCGAACCGTTCCCAACCGTTCGGACTTCGCCACGGCTGCTTTCATCGAAGGCGTCCAGTTCTATGCGGACCTGGCCAACAGGTATCGGGTGGCGCCGAGTCCGGCGGATCAGCAGTCGATCTCGGCGATGGACCTGTTCACGCAGGGCAGAGCCGCGCTGGCGATGGGCGGGCACTGGCGGTACCGCACCTTCGCCGAGGCCGGCGACCTGGATTTCGATATCACCGCGCTACCGGCCGGGCGGGCGTTCCGCGGTGCGCGCTCGAATATCGGCACCACGGGCCTCGCCATCTCCGCCGGTAGCCGCCGGAAAGATCAGGCGTGGGAGTTCTTGAAGTTCGCGGCCGGGCCGGTCGGCCAGGCGGTTGTCGCGGAGACCGGCCTTTTCGTGCCGGCCCTCGGCTCCGCCGTGCGATCCCCCGGGTTCGCTGCGGCGCACAGCGATATCCGCAACCTGGACATCCTCGTCGGCGGACCGGCGCATTCCGCTCCCCTGCCGGTCACGGCGGAATGGCCGCGCATCGACGCGCTGATGGACCGGTACATCGGTCCCGTGCTCCGCGGCGCCGCCCCGGCGACCTCGCTGGCGGACCATCTCGCTCCGGCAGCCGACGAGGTGCTGCGCAACCGATGACCACCACCGACGAGATCGCGACCGGGAAACCGGCGGCACCGGTTGCCGCCACCGGACGCCGCTCGGAGTCGGCGAAGCGGCAGGCACGGGCGGCACGACTGTTCATCGCCCCGAATCTCCTGGCGGTCGCGGTATTCCTGGTCCTCCCACTGGGTTTCTCGCTCTATCTGAGCTTCCACGAGTGGGATATGTTCGGGCCGATCCGGTTCACCGGGCTGCGGAACTTCCGCGAGCTGCTCACCACGGACCCGCTGTTCGCCATCGCGTTGCGGAACACGATCGTCTACACCCTCGGGACGCTGATCCCCACCGTGTCGATCAGTCTCGTCATCGCCGCGGCCCTGAACCGCGGAGTCAGGGGGACCGGCTTCTTCCGGACGGTCATGTTCCTGCCCCTGGCGATATCGAGCGTGGTGATGGCGGTGATCTGGCGTTTCGTCTTCGATACGAACAACGGGCTGCTCAATACGATGCTCGGTGGGGTCGGCCTCGGTCCCATTCCCTGGCTGGTCGAACCGCGGTGGGCGATGGTCTCGGTATGCCTGGTCAGCGTGTGGAAGACCATCCCGTTCGCCACCGTGGTGCTGCTCGCCGCGATGCAGGGCGTCCCGCAGGACCTCTACGAAGCGGCGAAGATCGACGGAGCCGGCGCGATCCGGCGATTCGTATCGATCACCGTGCCCCTGATCCGGGGCGCGCTGTCCTTCGTCCTCGTCGTCTCGATCATCGGCTCGGTGCAGGCCTTCGACCAGATCTACGTGCTCACCGGCGGCAACGGCGGCCCGGAAACCGGAACCTACGTCTTCGGCATCATGATCTTCCAGAACGCCTTCGCGTTCGGTGACGCCGGCTACGCGTCGGCCATCGCCTGGTTGATCTTCCTGGTCCTCTTGGCGCCGACCGTCACGCAACTGTGGTTCACCCGCAAGAACTCGACGGAGCGGTGAAAGTGGTACCGGTCTGGAAGACCCGCGCCTTCGTCCGGGCCGCCGCGCTCTACCTCGCGCTCATCGCGATGGCGTGGTGCGCCCTGCTCCCCATCCTGTGGGCGTTGGCGGGCTCGGTGAAGAAGCAGTCCGAAGTCGCCACACCGGCCCTGCTTCCGCGTGAACCACAGTGGTCCAACTACCGCACCGTTTTCCAGGAGATGCCGTTCGGCCGGATGTTCCTCAACACCGTCCTCTACGCCGGATGTGTCACCGCAGGCCAGGTCTTCTTCTGCTCACTGGCCGGATACGCGTTCGCCCGGCTACGCTTCCCCGGCCGCGACGCCCTGTTCGTGGCCTATCTGGCCACGCTCATGGTCCCGCTCACCGTGACCGTGGTGCCCCAGTTCCTGCTCATGCGGGTGCTGGGTTTGACCGATACCCCCTGGGCGTTGATCCTGCCCGGACTGTTCGGCAGTGCGTTCGGCACCTATCTGATGCGGCAGTTCTTCCGTACCCTCCCCGTCGAACTCGAAGAGGCCGCGGTCCTCGACGGCTGCTCCCCGTGGCAGATCTACTGGCGGGTTCTGCTGCCCAACGCCAAACCGGCGGTGATGGTTCTCGCCGTACTCACCTGGGTCGACGTTTGGAACGACTTCCTGTGGCCACTGGTGATGATCCAACGCCGGGAGATCTCCACCGTCACCCTCGGCCTGGTGTGGATGCAGGGGCAATACGTCTCGGACTGGCCGGTGCTGATGGCCGCGTCCATGCTGATCCTGCTACCGCTGGTCATCGTCTACGCGGTCGCGCAGAAGGCATTCCTGCGCGGTATCGGCATGTCGGGTTTCGGCGGACGGTGACGAACCGGGCCGCGCTGTCACCGCGTTGCCGGCCGATTCCGCCCGGTGGCCGGTGCCGTGATCACCACCGTCGTGTAGTTCATGACGAAGCTTCCACCGGCATCGTCGACCGCGGACATGCACAGCGAGCCCGTCCGGGAGCCGGACGACGCACTCTGCGCATGAAGCAGTTGAGTGCTCAAACTTTGATTATCTCGATCCCCGGCCCGCACAGCAGGGTGAGGTCCTCGGGATCAGAGGTGAGGATAGTGACCGGCGGCACGGCGCTTCGGGCGACAGCGGCGAGGGCTGCGTCTATCGCGTATTTGTGGCCGTGCAGCTGATGTGTCCGCAGGAGGTCGGCGGCGGAATCGCTTATGGTGCGGCTGATTTCGTGGAGGTCGAGGCGGGAGAGGACCCAGGCGATTCCGGCTTTGTTCAGTCGGCGGTCTTCCGCTTCCAGTCGGGTCATCGCTGTTGCGCCGACGCGGATGCCTTCTTGCCGCGCCGCTTCGACGTGGACGACGAGATTTCGATCACGGCGATAGAGCTTGGACAAACCTTCGCTGTCGAGCAGGAGGGTGCCGGGCATCAGGCTGCGTCCCCAGGTGCGTTTTTGTCGTGACGCAGCGCCGCGCGAGCAGCGTCGATTTCTTCTTGGGTGAGCGGGTCGTGGTCCTTGGCGTAGTCGGCGACGATTTCGCCGAGCTTGTCCATGGCGACGCGCTGTTCGAGCGCTTCGGTGATATATGCGGAGAAACCGCCGGGCCCGACATGCTCGCGAACAGTCTCGGCGAGTTCTTCGGGAAGGCTTACGGAGTATTTTCTGCTACCGCCCATGGCACTTATCCTACCATTGGTAGCATATATGGAGAACACCGAAGGCGACGGCCCGCGGTTCGAAAGTGAATCCGAGGGGATCGAACCCTGACCTTCTCGGTGCGGTCCACGCACAAGACGCCGCCCATTCCGACCTGGTGCCGCTACACCGACACCGGCCCCGACCACGGCGGTCGCGCTACCGGCCGAGCAGTCGGCCGTCTGGCCGAGCACGCCGAGTGATGATCTTCTGCCGCTGCATTTCGAGCTGCACACGCCGATCTTGTTCCTCGAGGATGTCTTCGGGCCGCCGTTCACGCGCCAGAGCGCGATCGTAGTTGGCTGTCCGAAGTAGCCCCGGCACCAGATCCGGCTGATACGAAATCACCTTGGTCGCTGCCGCTTCCAGGCCCACGTAGACGTCGAAGTCCTTCGGAATGAGATCACCGTATTGATGCCACCAGCTCTTGACGTTGGCCTGCTTCGCCAGTCCAGTCAAGGCCGCAGTCAAATCTTCCGGTACGCCGTAGAGATCGCAGGCCGCCTGAATGTCGCGAGTCTTGATCCTGGAGTTCTCTCCTTTTCGAGTCGTCCGAGGCTGGTCGCCCCCATCTCCAACAGTTGAGCAGCCTTGGCCTGTGTGTAGCCGGCCCTCGTCCGCCACTCCAGCAGGTGCCTGCCGAGTTGACGCCTGGGCAATGTGGAACCGATACCGCCTGCTGTATCAGGCATTTCATCCTCCGATTCGGGAGCCACCGATTCACCGATGCGGCGTAATCCTGCTACATGCACCGGTTCTCGCGCTGGCAATGCGGAGAACTTTTTTCGGAGCACCCGTTTCGGGTAGGGCTCCGGGAGTACGCGGTGTGTCATAACCCTGCGCCAGGTTCCACGCATTTCAGTGCGATCCGGCCGCCACCCGAAACCTCTTCGATGAAACCGAGGTGTCCCACCCATGACGCGAGCCACCGCACTCTGCCACCGCGATCGTTCCCGAGCCATCGGCTATCTCCGAACCGATATCTCCCGCGCCCACCAGCCCCGGCACACCGACGCCATCCGCCTGCTGGCCCGGCGGCAGGGCCACGCCCTTATCTACATCGTGCGATTGCGCCACGACTCGGTGCCGGATCCGGTCGGCCACGTACTGGATATGGTCCGCGCCACCGCAACCACCCCGGACTATGCAAGTGCACCTGACCTGCAATCCGCTCGACTGCCCGCGGAAGGCCGCCGCGTTCGCCAGGCCGGCCGAGGCCGGCAGGCTGGTTCCCGCCTCGCGCAGCCCGCGCCAACGCGCCCGTTGATGCCCGAACCCGCGGGCTCATCGACGGCCGTGCTCGTCGGCGGGTCGATCCGCCCTTGTGCCCCACAGCGCCGATGAACCACTCCTACAGAGCGCTGCGGTCTATGTAGAAGACTTCTACATAGATTTCTTCTATATAAATCGAACCTCATGCTTATTCGGGCGGTCTTCTATGGCCGGAGCCGACAACCGTGGATTCAGGTCGGAACCGCCGCTCAGCGGCGAGGGCGAGATAGTGGGCCGATCGGATCCTCTGGCGCGACGCGTGCACTTCACCGGATCGGCGAGAACCGATGGCCGGCAATTGATCGGTGCGACGGGGTCGATCGAAGTCGACAAATCTGGGTCGCGGGGAGTTCGCTGAGTCTTCCGCACCGGCGCCGTACCTTCCCCGTGTCCGGCGCCGGGTGCGGATTCTCGGGTGGCCGGATCACGTTGCCGCAGCGGGCCACCCGAGGGACCAGAGTACAAGCTCGCGGTCCGATTCCCGGGAGATCGACCCGGGGTGTCGAAAATGGGGATGCAATATTGCACGGTGCCGCTTGGTATTTCGGCGGGCCGACCCCGGTGAGCTGTATCCCCGACCGATACAGCTCACTTACCACACCGGTTGGCCCGGCGCAGGCAGTGGGGATACGCCGATAGCAGTCGGCTATACCTCGGTGGCGGCGATTCGCTCCTGGGTGCCGGGCAGTGTCCGGATGTCTGCAGAGGGGCCGGTCCTGATCACCGACCGGCGAATCGCACCGGTGGAAAGTACCGCACCGGCCACGGCCGCGCCAGTGGGAGATCCGGGCCCTGGCGGGCAGCCGGGCGGCCCGGCCGAGCGAGTTCGCCACCGATTAGCGCACAATCGACTGCTCCATGATCCAAAGGCGCTGCGGGAGCGTATAGGCAGGTGATCGATGGGACGGGGGATTCAGCGCAGCTCGGCGGTGGCCCGTTCCGCCAGCAGCACCACGGTCGCCTGCGGACCTCGGCTCAGCGGCACCGGCACCACGGACAGATCCACCACCGACAGCCCGTCCACCCCGTGCACCCGGAAACGCTCGTCGACCACCGCCCGCGGATCGTCCGCGCGTCCCATCCGGCAGGTACCCCCGAGATGCTGTGAGGTGCCGAGACGGTCGTACAGCCACCCATCCGAAACCGGGCCGGCAGACCCTACCGGTTCGGCCGCCATGGCCTCGAGGAGCTGCCCGGTGAGTTCCACCGCGTTGCGCAACCGGGTCCGGTCGATTCCGGTCCCGAGGTAACCGTGCTCGATCCGCGGCGCGGCCAGCGGATCGGCCGCGCTCAACACGATGGTGCCCGAACTGGTGGGCCGCATCAGGGTCACGCCTATCCGGTACACCCCCGGTGTGAACGCGACCGTGTAGGGGCGGATCTCGATATCGTCGAACTCCAGGACGTATTCCAGGGGGACGGACCGGCCCGCGGGCGCCGGATGCCGGTAATCGATCCCGATTTCGGGATGATCGGTGAGCCATCGCCCGACAGGTGCGTCGACGACCACCGGGATACCCAGCGCCGTCGACTCGGCGGCCGGTCCGATACCGGAACGTAGCAGTAGCGCCGCCGATTCGATCGCGCCCGCGCACAGCACAACCCGGTCGGCCCGGATCGTCTCCGGTTCGCCGCCGCGGCGGCAGTCCGCGCCGACCACCCGGCCGCCGCGGAAACGCAGCCGCGTCACCAGGGTTTCCCCCTGCACCGTCAGATTGGGACGCGACAGCGCCGGCAGCAGATAGGAATGCGCGGGCCCTATCCGATGACGCCGCCCGGAGCCGTCGGGCGGCCCGACCGTGCACGGCACCGGGCCGACACCCGATTCGGGGCCGCCGGGCAGCGCGTTCCAGTCCGCCACCTCACCGAATCCGAGTTTCCGGCAGGCCGTGCCGAACTCCACGACCAGCGGGGTGGGCGCGCGTGTCCGGCGTACCGGGACCGGCCCCGCCCGGCCGTGGCCGGGGTGATCCCCGTAGTCGTGATCGGTTTCCAACGCACGGAAATAGGGCAGCACCGACTCGAAGTCCCACGAGCGGGTGCCCACCTCCCCGCTCCACGCCGCGAAATCCCGCGCCGCGGCCCGGATGAAATAGGACCCGTTCACCGACCCCGAACCCCCGATACCGCGGCCGCGCACGATGGTGCCCGGCCGGTCCGGCGTCAGGGCTACGGAATACCGCCATAGCCAGGCCGCCTGATCACCGAGCGGCAGGTCGGCACTGTCGGCGAGCTCCGGGGGGAAGTCGTCGGCCGAAGCCCAGTGACTACCGGCCTCCACCACCCGCACGGTATGTCCCGGATCCTCGCTGAGCCGGGCGGCCAGTACACATCCGGCGGTCCCGGCGCCGATGATCAGCGTGTCCACCATGCGGGGTGACCTGCTCGGACTACTGGGGCGGGGCGGTCGGTTTGAGGGCGGCGGGGCTGCCCGCGCGGAGCGCGCCCAGCCACAGGCCGGTGCCGTAACCGATATCGTCGACCCGCCGGAACGCGATATAGCGCAACGGATCCAGTCCGCCCGGCTCGCGATGGGTGTACCAGTCGACGGCGCCCTCGGCCACCGCCAGCGACAATGCGATCTGTCTGATCCGGCGGGAGAACAGCATGGCGGCCAGGGTTATCGGCCAGTAGTGGCGGCACATGGCCGAGGCGATCCGCCACAGACCGGCGAAGAATCCGCGGGCCACGTAGATCGCCGCGACACCGGTCGGGTTGTCGACGCCGGCGAACGCGCGCCGCAACCGGCGCAACGGCAGCAGCAGCGTGAGTCCGGCGCCCAGCGCACCCCAGCGGGTCCGGGTGGCCAGCAGCAACGCCGCCGCCGCGGTCCATTTCGGTACCTGCAGCGGCGACACCATTCCCGCGTGCCGGTCGCTGAGGGGAGCGGCGCCGGTGCCGTAGAACATCTTGCGGCGGAACCAGTCCCGGAACGACACCCGGTGATCATGGGCCACATGTGCGGCCGGTTCGTAGCGGGCCCGCCAGCCCGAGCGTTCGAGACGCCAGCACAGGTCCACATCCTCGGCGACCTGCATGGTCTCGTCGAAACCGCCCTCGGCTTCCAGCACCGAGCGGCGCACCAGCAGCGCCGCGCTGGGCACATAGGACACCACTCCGCGCGATTGCACCGCCGATTCGCGGCGGCCCAGGTCCAGCGAGGAGCGGGCGTGCTCGTAGCGCGCCAGGGTATTGGTTTCCGGGTCCAGCGCCACGATCCGCGGCGCGACCAGGGCGACCTGGGGGTCGCTGAAATGCCCGAGCATCACTTCGAGCCAGCCGCTGCGCGGTACCACGTCCGAGTCGAGGAAGGCCACGAACTGGGTCGTCGCCGCCCGCAGGCCGGTGTTACGGGCCGCGGCCGGACCGCGGCGCCGTTCGTGCCGCAGCACTTTCACCCGGCACCGGCCGGTGTGCTCATCGGCTATCCGTACCTCGTCGTCGGAACCGTCGTCGACCACGATCACCGTATGCCCGCGCAGCGCGGCCAGCAGCCGGTCCAGTCCGCCGGGATTGTTGTGCAGCGGGACGATGATCGTCACGTCCTCCGGCGACGGCAACAGCCGCGGCCGGGGATTGGCCACCCCGGAATCCAGTAGCCGTCTGGCAACCACTGCCGATTGCGGACTGTTCACCTCGAGATAGCCGTCGCCGATCATTTCGGCGGCCTCGGGAGCCAGGCGCAGCAACCGGGCAGGTGAACCTCCGATAAGGATTCGACCCCCCGAGTATGCGCGTACCCGTGGGTCGATCCGCACCCCGAATCCGTCGGGCAGGCGATCACTGCGCATTCCACGAATGGTAACTGCCGATTCGATACAAGACATCAGCAGTCCGGGAAAAAGTACTTCGAGCTGAAGAAGTTCCCGAAATCACCGGAAGTTCGGGCATGAAATGAGTCACCACCGCTGTAGCGCGGGTATGAAAAGCCGCCCGGAGCAACGGTCTGGCTATCGTCGCTCCGGGTGGCTTCCCGGAAGGTGCTCACACGAGCGGACTCTCATCGCACGCGCGTGCCGGACGCCGCGCCGGCGGCAACAGCGTCAGCGGAACCGGACCCCCGGAGCGCGATCGGCGCGGGGCACTCTTACGCGAATGGTCCACCGCCGGACGTGGGATCACCCGCCCGGTGGCGGCCAGTGCCGCTTCCCCGTAGCCCTGCACGCATTCCGGATCCGGGCCGTCGGCGGGCAGTCCGGTGAAGAACTTCGCCGCCATGCACCCGCCACGGCAGGAGTCGTAGTGCGCGCAGGACGCGCAGGCTCCGCCGCCGCTGGGCTCCCGCAGTTCCTCGAACAGCGCCGAGTCCCGCCACACCGTGGCGAAACCGCCGTCGGTGACCACGTTTCCGGCATGGAATTTCTCGTGGATGGCGAACGGGCAGGCGTAGACGTCACCCAGCGGATCGACCAGGCACACCACCCGGCCGGCCCCGCACAGGTTCAGTCCCGGCAACGCCTGGCCGTAGGCGGAGAGGTGGAAGAACGAATCTCCGGTGAGCACCCCGTCGCCGTTGCGGACCAGCCAGTCGTAGAGCGTGCGCTGCTGTTCCGGAAGCGGATGCAGTTCGTCCCAGACGTCCGCGCCGCGACCCGACGGCCGGAGCCGGGTGAGCCGCAGGGTGGCGCCGTAGCGGTCCGCGATCTCCTTGAACTGGTCGAGTTGGTCGATATTGTGCCGGGTCGCCACCACGGACAATTTCGCGTCCCGGAATCCGGCGTTCGCGAGATTCTCCAGCGCCCGGATCGCCGTGGCGTAGCTACCCGCCCCACGGACCGCGTCGTTCACCTCGGCGTCGGCACCGTCCAGCGAGATCTGCACGTCGACATAATCGCTGGCGGCGAGCCGCTGCGCGACCTCCGGGGTGATCCGTACCCCGTTCGTGGAGAACTTGACCCCGACCTGATGCGAGGTCGCGTAATCGACCAGTTCCCAGAAATCCGGACGCACGGTGGGTTCACCGCCGCCGATGTTCACGTAGAACACCTGCATCCGCTGGAATTCGTCGATCAGCGCCTTGCACTGTTCGGTGCCGAGTTCACCGGGATCGCGCCGGCCCGACGAGGACAGACAGTGCACGCACGAGAGATTGCACGCGTAGGTGAGTTCCCAGGTGAGGCAAATCGGAGCCGCGAGGCCCGATTCGAAACGGTCGACCAGCCGGACCGCCGGATCGGCCGGTCCCACCCCGGTGAAGGGTGCGGGCTCGCTGAGCGCCGCCGTTTCCGGCGCGCGCTCGATCATCTGCGAATCGGCCAGCTCGGACAGTGCCCGCAGGTAGGGGGCGGCGGCCGCGTCCTCGATCCCGGCGGCCCGGACAGCCGCGCGGGCCGAGGCGTGCCCGGGCAGGGAACGCACGATCTCGACGATCCGCGGATTCTTCAGGAACGACAGTTTGCGGGTCCCGAAGTGGTAGAGCAGCGCACCGAAGGGTTCCGGCCGCAGCGCCACCCGGGGATGCAACTGCCAGCGGTTTTCCAGATCGAGCATGGTTGGCTCCCGCCGGTCAGTAGACGCCGCACATACCGTCGATGGACACCTCTTCGATCAGCGATTCCTCGATCACGGGCGCATTGCCGGCCGCCTCGGTGTCGACGGTCGCGATCGGGCCGCGGTGATCGGTTTCGGCCGATCCGAAGGAGCGGTTGTCCGCCATGGCTACCTCCACAGATTGGTGCCTGCGCCGGCTCGATGCCGTGGTGACCCGCCCGCCGCGGCGCCGCTGGGGATACCGCCGGTGGGCCCCGGCACAGCGCCGGCGCCGCGGTCGCCCGGTGCGACCACGGTCACACCATAACGTCATCCACTGACAAAATGGAACAGTTTTCGGGTAATGTCCACGCTCACGCCGAAACGCGACCTCTAGACTGCGGGGGCAGAGCAGCTGAACAGAACGTGACGAGCGGATGCCGCTCGACGTGTAGAGGTGGCAATGGGAGTCGTGCGAATGCAGGCGAGCGGGGGTGGGGGCGGTAACGGCAGCACCCTCTCGGAGACCGAGATCGTCGAGGCGGCACTTCGGGTGGTACGCGCCGACGGGGTGGAGAAGTTGTCCATGCGGCGACTCTCCCGGGAACTCGGCGTCTCCCCCATGGCGCCGTACTACTACGTCGCCGACAAGCGCGAGCTACTGGACCTGGTGGCCAGCGCGGCGCTCGCCGGGGTGCGCAAACCGCCGCCCGACTCGGGCCCCTGGCAGGACCGCCTGGTCGATCTGCTCGCCCAGATCGACGAACGGCTGCGCCGGCACCCCGGGCTGGGCGATGTACTGATCGAGCAGATGCTCGGGAAACAGCTCGACCTGATCGCCGGAATCATGGAGATCCTCTACGAGGCCGGGTTCGACGACCGCAATGTCCTGGCCGGTTACGCCACGATCCACACCTACCTGTTCGGCCGGCGCCGGGTGAATCCGCGCAACCTCGACACCCCGCCCGATGTGGTGATGCCGGAACGAGTGGCCCGCGCAATGGAATACCTGCCCGATCTGCGCGGCAAGTATTCCTACGATTTCGGCGTGGGCGTCCTGGTCTCCGGCCTGGAGGGTCAGCTCGTCCGCCAACAATCCGCCGGCATAGGGTAAAATTGGAACACGTTCTAGTTTTGCCGTAGGCTCGGAGCCACCGGCAACCAGTGTTTCGAGAGGACGAGATGACCACCGTCGAAGTGCCCCATGGCTCGCGATCCGTCGTATTGCGGGTCGCTCAGGTCATCGCGGAAACCACCGACGCGAGCTCGCTGGTCTTCGAGGTCCCCGAGCAGGCGCGAGAGAAGTTCGCGTACCAGCCCGGCCAGTTCCTCACCCTGCGTATCCCCAGCGACCGCACCGGATCGGTGGCGCGCTGCTATTCGCTGGCGAGTTCGCCTTTCACCGACGACCTACCCAAGGTCACGGTGAAACGCACCAGCGACGGATACGGCTCCAACTGGCTCTGCGACAACATCAAGCCGGGTGACCAACTCGAGGTGTTGCCGCCGTCCGGGGTATTCACCCCGAAGGACCTCGACGAGGACCTGCTGCTGTGCGCGGCGGGCAGCGGTATCACCCCGGTGATGTCCATTCTCAAATCCGCACTGGCGCGGGGCAGCGGCAAGATCGTGCTGTTCTACGCCAACCGCGACGCCGAATCGGTGATCTTCGCGTCCGAACTGCGCGAACTGGCCGAGAAGAACCCGCAGCGGCTGGTGGTGGTGCACTGGCTGGAGACCCTGCAGGGCCTGCCGACCGTGACCGCGCTGTCCGAACTGCTGCGGCCCTACACCGAGTACGCGGCCTTCATGTGCGGTCCGCGGCCCTTCATGGACGGGGTGCACGACGCCCTCACCCAGCTCGGGGTACCGCGCAACCGCACCCACGCCGAAATCTTCAACTCACTCGCCGGTGACCCGTTCGCCGAAACCGCCCCGGCCGAGATCTCCGAGGAGGAGGCCGCGGACGCGGCGACCGTGGAGGTCGAACTGGACGGTGAGACGCACAACCTGAGCTGGCCGCGGAAACAGACCCTGGTCGACATCATGCTGGACAAGGGCCTCGATGTGCCCTACTCCTGCCAGGAGGGCGAATGCGGGTCCTGCGCCTGCACCGTGCTCGAGGGCAAAGTCGAGATGGAGAACGCCGAGATCCTCGATCCCGAGGACATCGAGAACGGATACATCCTGGGCTGCCAGGCCCGCCCGGTCACCGACCACCTGCGTATCCAGTTCTGACCTCTCACCCGGAGGAACTCGCTCACCGAGAAATCGCCGGTTCGTGGTGTCCGGATGGACGATATCCGCCTCGCGCAGCCGCTGCCGGGTGGCGATATGACGGGATTCGCGCCCGTAAAGGCGGCCTACCGAGCCCCCAGGATGCGCCCGGACTCGTACGCGGCCGCACCGGGCGGCAGCACTCCGGGCCGGCCGCTCAGATACACCTGTACCGTCCCGTCGCCGGTCGTCGCGCCCCCCAGCGCCTCCATCCGCCGCACCGTCTGCGCGGCGACGGCCTGCGCGCTGTCGAACAGCCGGACGCCGTCGGGCAGCGCGGCGAGGATGCTGTCCACGATCAGCGGGTAGTGGGTGCAGCCCAGCACCACGCCCTCGATATCGGCGGGCGTCCGGGCCGCCGCGTCCGCCACCGCCGCGCGCACCCCGGCCATATCACCGCGGTCCACCGCTTCGGCGAGTCCGTGGCAGGCCACCCCGGTCACCTTCGCCTCGCCACCGAACCGCGCGATCAGATCCGCCTGGTAGGGGCTGGCCGTAGTGGCCGCGGTCGCCCATACGGCCACCGACCGGCAGGCCGCCGCGGCCGGTTTGATCGCCGGGACCGTACCCACCACCGGAACCGCGGCGCCCAGATCGGCCCGGACGTGTTCGAGCGCGGTCACGCTGGCGGTGTTACACGGCAGCACGACCACCTCGGCGCCCAGGTCACGCGCGGTGCGTCCGGCCGCGACCACCCGATCGATCATCCAGTCCTGCGGTTTGGGGCCCCATGGCGCCCCTTCGGGGTCCAGTTGCAGCAGCAGGTCCACATCGGGGCGCAGCTTGCGCAGCCACGCCGCGGTGGGCAGCAGCCCGAAACCCGAATCGATGAGCGCGACGATCACCCCCACAGGTTATTGACTCGCGCCGAGCAATTCCTCCACCGGGGCAGCCGCGGCGATCTTGGCGCGCATCTTCATCACCTGACCGGTCATCCCGGCGCCCACCACTCCGGACAACCGGCCCTCGCGGAAGTAGTAGGCGAGGAACTTGCGGCCGTCGTCGGCGAGGATGCGGATATCGTCGGCCGCGCGCGGCGTACCGAGCGCCTGCAACTTCAGGTCGTACTGATCGCTCCAGAAGTACGGGACCTGCGGGATACCCGGCGCCGCCACTCCCAGCAGGGCGCAGGTCAGCAGCTTGGCCTGTTCGCCGGCATTGGTCCAGTGCTCGATCCGGCGATGTTCACCCGTGGGGGTCCGCCACGCCGCCACATCGCCCACCGCCCAGACGCCGGGCACACTGGTCCGCCCGGCCTCGTCGGCGAACACTCCGCCACCGGCAGTCGGTTCGGCCAGCTCGATCCCGGATCCGGCCAGCCAGTCGGTCACCGGGCGCGAGCCGATACCCGACACCACCAGATCCGCGGTCACCTCGGACCCGTCGGCCAGCCGCGCGCCGCGCACCCGGCCCGCCGGATCGGCCAGCAGTCCGGCCACCCCGACCCCACAGCGCAGATCCACACCTTCGGCCCGGTGCCACCGGGCCACCAGTTCGCCGAGCTCCGCGCCGAGCACCCCGGCCAGCGGGGCCGGCTGCGGTTCCACCAGCACCACGGGCACGTTCTGCGCGCGCAGGCTCGCGGCCAGTTCACAGCCGATGAAGCCGGCGCCGATCACCAGGGCCGCGGTGGTGTCGCGCACCCCTTCCCGGATCGCGACCGCGTCGTCGTGGCTGCG
This sequence comes from Nocardia sp. NPDC002869, assembly GCF_046764065.1. Taxonomy (NCBI): domain Bacteria; kingdom Bacillati; phylum Actinomycetota; class Actinomycetes; order Mycobacteriales; family Nocardiaceae; genus Nocardia; species Nocardia sp. NPDC002869. The sequence continues at coordinate 18,420 of NZ_JBKOOL010000019.1, read as the reverse complement.
CAGTACGTGGACGCCGGTCACCTCGTCGGCGCCGGGCAGCAGCCGGGGCCGCAGCCCGGTGGCGACGACCAGGTGCTCGTAGGCGATCGTGGAGCCGTCGGCCAGCCGCACCTGTTTGGCGTCGGTGTCCACGCCGGTCGCGGCCGTACCCAGGCGCAGGTCGATCTGCTTCTCGTCGTAGAACTCGTCCGGACGCAATGGCGTCGCGGTGGTTTCGCCGCGGACGAACTGTTTGGACAGCGGCGGACGATCGTAGGGTGCGCGCGGCTCGTCACCCAGCAGCACCAGCTCGCCCTCGTACCCCGCGCGGCGCAACTCCTCGGCGGTGCGTAATCCGGCCAGGCCGGCACCGGCGATCACGATCGGTGCGGACATACCGAACTCCCTCCCCGCGGCACCCGTGCGCCGCGCCTGGAACAGGTTACAGAAAATTGTGTAGCCCACCCTAACAAGCACAGCTCGGCGAAGCCCATCCCCGATCCGCACGACCGCGGCGATGACGGAGCCCCCCGAGGAGCGCACGCGGAGGTGGACCGGGCCGGCCGGGCTACTCCGCGGCGGAAGCGCGTCCGCTGCGCATCGTTTCGCCGCGCAATCGTGTCCGTTGCGATATCGACCGGTCGCGGCCGGACACGCTATACCGAGGTCAGGCCCTTTCTACGGACCTGTTTCCAGTCTCAGGAGGCCATTATGTTCACAGAAAGCCGGACTCAGGATTTCCTGGCCGTGGTGCTCGGTGTCTTCACCGCCCTCTCCCCGATCTGGGTGGCGACCAACAACCGGGCAGTGTGGACGATGATCGTGCTCGGAGCGCTCATCGCACTCACCGGACTCGCCCAGATGTACCGGCCCGCGATGGCAGCGGCCGACTACGGAATGGCACTGTTCGGCGCACTGCTGTTCATCGCACCGTGGGCCATGAACTACACCGGCTACAACGGGGCGTCGTGGACGTCGTGGATCGTCGGAATCGTCACCGTCGTAGTCGCCGTGGCAGCACTGCCGACGGTGGCCGGCCGGATGCACGGGGCCGCGACGCACCACTGAACCGCACCCACCTCGACGAGCTACCCGCCGGCCGAGCCCGGCGGGCAGACTCATTTGCGCCATCGACACCACCGGGAAAATTTCGAGGGGACCCTACAGACCCGGCGCGCAGCGGGCCTCCGCTGCACCCTTGCGCGCCGGTTTCCGCACACCCCGCCGTCCGGGCACGTCAGAGCCGCGTATCCGGATGTCCCGGACGCGGATCCGCGCGCCGGCCGCTCTCCGCCGGGATGTAATATCGATCACCGCGGAAGGCTCACGCACCATTCATGGGCTTCGCACACTAGAACGAAATCCACCCCGGCGGGTAAGAATGGGCCCATGGATGCCGAAAATGCCAGCCTCGGAGACGAACGTCGCGGCCGCCAGGAGGAGTACGGCCGCGCGCAAGAGAACTCCGAGTCGAGGGGCTTCGCCGGCTTCGGATCGAATCAATTCGATTCGGCGAATGGAACGAACGGCGCCACGAACCGATCCGATTCCGTACCGGATCACGGTTATACGTGGACCCCCGCACCACCGTCCACTCCCGCGCAGAACCAGCACAGCACCGGCGGATCGGCGGCATTGGACCCGTTCGCCGCCTGGAACACCCCCGGAGTCATCGGTGACACCGCCGCTGTCGGCGTCATGACATCCGGTAACCAGGAACCGGATTCCCGCTTCAGTACCTCACCCACGGATCCGTCCCAGTTCCCCGCACCTCCCGACGATCCCAGCGGACCGGATACCGCCGCGCTGTCCACCCGGCACAGCGCCGGGCCCGTGAGCGATCCCGGACGAACCGATCCCGGGGCGCTGCCGCGCAACTCGCCGCCGGGCCCCGGCCAGGCCGGCGACCACTCGGCCGCACTCGCCTCCTCGGCACGTATCCCCGCGCCCGGATCGCCGTACGCGGCCGAGTTGCCGCCGTCCGCCGATCCCACGGCCGGCCGGCCCGACTCGTTCTCTGTCCCGACCACTCAATTGCCCACATCGGGCTCGTTGGAGGCCGCCTATCCGCTGCCGCCCGAGACACCGCAGCGACCCGACAACTACGGCGATCCATCCGCGGACACCGGGTCGCTGCCGAGCTGGCTCAGCTCGATCGGAGACGAACCGGTACCGCACCCGCTGGAAACCGGCGGGCGGCGCCGCAAACTCGATCTCACCGAATCCGGCGCACCGGCCGACGCGTTCAACCCGTTCGAGGACCAGTATGCGCCCGGGCAGGAGGAGAACCCCGCGGTCGCGGTCACCGATCCGCACCCGCTGTCCGGGGCTCCGGGCGAGGAGCGCGGGACCGCACTCGACGGCGATCCCGGCACCCGGCCCGAACTGCCGTCGCGCGGACTGCCCACCCGTAGCTCCCATGGCCGCACCGCTCCCGGTCCGGGCGCCGAGGAGGAATCCGCCGCCCCGCCGCTGCCGATCCGGCGCCTGCCGCGGTCGGCGGCCCGGCACGCCCCCGCCCCGGCCGACGAGACGAACACGGCGGCGCACAACGCCCACGAGGCGCTTCCGGCGAACGCCGTGAGTCTGCCGGAACCGGCGCAGACCGGCGACCCGTCCGATACCGCGAACAACGAACGCGAACTGCCGGCGCCGCGTCGGTTGCCGCGGTCCGCGACCCGGTACAACACCGACGACGAACAGCCGGACGCCCATGGCGATCAGCAACCCGCGCTGCGGATCGCGGTACAGCCCGAAGAAGCGGACCCGGCCGACGAGACCGGCGCGCATACCGCTCCGCCGCGGCTGGCCCCACCGGACGGCATCCCGATCCTCGACCGGCTGCTGGAGCCAGAACCCGCGCACGGTATGGACCCCGGCGACGAATCCGGCGCGCCGGTGGCCGAATTGCTCAGCCGGATCCTGGAATCCAAGGATCCCCGGCACTCCGGATCCGACGAACCGGCCGAGGAGGCACCGGAAACCACCGCCGCTGCGTTATCGCCGCTGACCCTCGTACGCGACGCCGCGGGCGAGCCGGCCGCGGAATCGGGTGAGGGAGCCGATTCGCGGCCGCCGCTGGAAACACGCCGCTCTCGGCGGGCGCGTGAGGAGGCCGAGGCCATCGGGTCCGAGGTGCCGGACCGTCCGGAGGCGGCCCTGTCGGGCCCCGCACCGGAACCGGTACCGGCGCTGCCGGTGGCCCGGCACCCGGCGCCGGTGGCGGACACCACATCCCGGCACAGCCGCAGCGAGGAAGGCGCCGATATAGATATCCACCTCATCATGCGTTTGCTGACCGCGAGCGATGATCTCGAAGTCCTGGCCGGACAGGCGGAGACGGGCGAGGTGTCGGCCGCGGAGGTGGCCCGCGCCGCACGCGAGGCCCGGGCCGCGGTCCTCTCCGCGGTCACCGCCTGGTACGGCGGCCCGGCTCAAATGGTGAAGTTCGCCAACGCCCTGCTCCAGGCCGCCCGCGAAACCTGATCCGACGTAGTCACGTCCGGTTGCCGGCCACGGCCTGCCACCGTCGCACCAGCCGGCGGCAGGCGGCCACCAGTTCCGGGGGCACCACCTCGGCGAGGTCGGTATCGAATGTGGCGAGCAGTCCCGCGACACCGGCCCAGGACCAGGCACCGATGGTGAGCCGCGGCGGTACCGGGGTCGGGGCGGGTGCCGTCGGGCCCGAGGGTTTCGACAACGAGCATCTCGTGACGGCGTACGGCACTGCCCGCGGCCTGCAACGCCTCGATGGGTGGCCCCGGAAACTCCCAGTAGTTCTGCAAACTCGTCAGCCGCAATGCTTCCACGGCCGCGCGCAGGCGGACGGGCATGACCTGTTCGAGTGCCTCCAGGGCCCGTTCGGTGTCGGCGGCGAGGCCGGACACCGTGGTCGGGGCGGTCTGTAGCACTACCGCGACCGCGAGCGCTTGGTCCTCATCGAATTGCAGCGGGGGCAGTGTGTGGCCCGCTCCGAGCCGATAGCCGCCGGCCGGCCCGCGGAGCGTGACGACCGGATAGTCGAGCGAGCGCAGTGTTTCGATATCCCGACGGACCGATACCCCGCTCGGGGCAGCGGTCACCGCGACGGCGACCCCGATACTGGCCGCCGCCAACATGCTCGCGCGCAGACACTGAACCGACCGTCCGGCGGCGCGAGCCGGGCTCGCTGTGGTCCGGTCACGGTTCGGCCGGGATCGGGCTACTGTTCGGCTCCGCCTCCGGAGCGAAGCTCTGCAGACCGATAGGCTTACGCAGGCCGACCTGCAGTCGACGACAGCGCCGCAGTTCCTGCTTTCGAGGCAATCACCCGTCCGCTCCCGGCCATGGGGACCTCGGTGATATGCACTGTTGACCCATCACCGTCTTGGAGGTGGTCGTGTCCGAGCAGTTCCGAGGACGTATCGCACTCGATATCCGTGATTCGGTCGCGGACTGGGCGCCGTATGTCGAGCCCACCGCGCCGCAGGACGCACCCAATGTGCTCTACCTGGTGTGGGACGATATCGGCATCGGGACCTGGGACTGCTACGGCGGTCTGGTCGAGATGCCGAATATGCGCCGTATCGCCGACCGCGGAATCCGATTCACGCAATTCCACACGACCGCGTTGTGCTCGCCGAGCCGTGCCTCGCTGCTCACCGGGCGGAACGCCACATCGGTGGGTATGGCGACCATCGAGGAATTCACCGACGGATTTCCCAGTATGTCCGGACGGATTCCGGCAGAGACCGCGCTGTGCTCGGAAGTCCTGTCCGAACAGGGCTGGAACACCTATGCGGTCGGCAAATGGCATATGACTCCGCTGGAGGAAGAAAATCTCGCCGCCTCGAAGCGGAATTGGCCGCTGGGGCGCGGGTTCGAGAGGTTCTACGGCTTCCTCGGCGGCGAAGCCGACCAGTGGTATCCGAACCTGGTCTACGACAACCACCCGGTCTCCCCGCCCTATGCCCCGGAGGACGGTTATCACCTCTCCAGGGACCTTGCGGACAGATCCATCGAGTTCATCCGCGATTCGAAGGTGATCGCCCCCGCCAAGCCCTGGTTTCTCTATCTGAGCCCCGGCTGCGGTCATGCCCCACACCATGTGTCTCCGGAATGGGCCGACCGATACCGCGGACGCTTCGATATGGGTTACGAGAAATACCGCGAAGCGGTCCTGGACAACCAGAAACGTCTGGGGCTGGTACCGGAGGACACCGAGCTGTCGCCCATGAATCCGTACTCGACCGCGACGAGCGCGGACGGCCTACCGTGGCCGGCGTCGGACACGGTGCGACCGTGGGATTCACTGTCGGAGGACGAGAAACGGTTGTTCCGGAGGCAGGCCGAGGTGTTCGCCGGCTATCTCTCCTACACCGATGATCAGATCGGCCGGTTGCTGGACTATCTCGACGAAAGCGGCCAGCTGGACAACACGATCATCGTCGTCCTGTCGGACAACGGGGCCAGCGGCGAGGGCGGTCCGAACGGTTCGGCCAATGAGATGAAATTCTTCAACGGCTATATCGACACCACCGACGACAGCCTGTCCCGCCTCGACGAACTCGGCTCGCCGACGACCTACAACCACTACAGCATCGGCTGGGCGATGGCGTTCAACACCCCGTACAAGCTGTACAAGCGCTACGCCTCACACGAGGGCGGTATCGCCGACCCGTGCCTGGTGTCGTGGCCTGCCGGAATATCGGCCCGGGGCGAACTACGCCACCAGTACCTCAACGTCTGCGACATCACGCCGACGGTGTTCGAGCTACTCGGCATCACCCCGCCGGAAACGGTCCGCAACGTGCCGCAGCGCCCCCTCGAAGGCGTGAGCTTCCGGGCTCTGCTCGACGATCCGGACGCCGACACCGGCAAGCACACACAGTTCTATTCGATGCTGGGCACGCGCGGAATCTGGCATCGCGGCTGGTTCGCCGATACCGTGCACGCGGCGTGCCCGTCCGGCTGGGGGAAATTCGATACCGACCGCTGGGAGCTGTTCCATCTCGAAAACGATCGCAGCCAGCTACACGATCTCGCCGAAGAGCATCCCGAGAAGCTGGCGGAATTGAAAGCGCTGTGGTTCGCCGAAGCGGAGAAATACAACGGTCTGCCGCTCAACGACCTCGACGTCGTCTCCATGATGACGCGTGACCGCCCCACCTACGGCAAGGCGCGGGATCAGGCGGTCTACTACCCCGGCACGGCAGAGGTGGGGCCCGGGGCGGCACTGGAGATCAGTGGCCGGTCGTTCGCGTTGCTCGCGGAGACCACGATCACCAGCACGGCAGCCGAGGGTGTGCTGTTCGCCCACGGCGGCCGGCTCGGCGGACACACTTTGTACCTGGAGAACGGCACCCTCCACTATCTCTACAACTTTCTCGGCGAAGAAGATCAGGTCATGGTCTCCGATCGTCCGGTACCGACCGGTGAGCACATTCTCGGAGTTCGCTACGAGCGGCGCGGAACGCGCTCGGACAATTTCACCCCCACCGGCGAGGCCGTTCTCTATATCGATGAGGAGCCGGTGGGCTCGTTCGCCGATATGCGCATTCAGCCCACCGTATTCTCCGGGGTCGGGGAGGGGGTCCGCGTCGGGCGGGACGGCGGCCGGTCGGTGACCACGCGTTATCGGGCTCCGTTTCCGTTCGCCGGGGGCATCGTGCACAAGGTCGTCGAGGATGTGAGCGGGAAGCCGTATCAGGACCTGGAAATGGCGGCGGCGTCGGCGTTCTCACGCGATTGAGGACCAACGACTCGGCCCCCGCGCCCGGCGCGGACAACCGCCACGGGATGCTCCGGATTCCCGGCGGTGAGTTCGCGATGGGGTCCGCGGATTTCTTCCCCGAGGAGCGACCCGTGCACCGGGTGCAGGTGGATTCCTTCTGGATCGACGCGCACCCGGTGACCAATGCCGCATTCCGGAGTTTCGTCAAGCAGACCGGGTACGTGACCGTCGCGGAAAACGCCCCGGCGGCCGAGGACTATCCGGAGGCGGACCCCGGAAGCCTGGCCGCCGGGGCACTGGTCTTCCGTCCCACCTCGCGGCCGGTGCCGCTGGACGACTGGCAGCGCTGGTGGCGCTATGTTCCCGGCGCGAGTTGGCGCCATCCGCGGGGACCCGGGAGCACGCTGGAAGGTCTCGACCGGCACCCCGTGACCCAGGTCGCCTACACCGATGCCGCGGCATACGCGGCCTGGGCGGGTAAACAGTTGCCGACGGAAGCCGAATGGGAGTACGCGGCCCGCGGCGGCCTGGAGTCGGCCGCCTATGTCTGGGGCGACGAACCGGAACCCACCGGCCGGCGCATGGCCAATATCTGGGCCGGCGAATTCCCGTGGCAGTTCCATCCCGGCCGCGGGCAGAAACCTGTTCCCGCCACCACCCCGGCCGGCACCTACGCTCCCAACGGGTACGGCCTGTCCGATATGGCCGGCAATGTCTGGGAGTGGACCAGCGACCGCTACCGGGACGCGCACCCCCGGCCGTCCTGCTGCGCGCCGCGCAATCCCTACGTCGACCACCCCGATCCAGTGGCCGCGCAGCGGTTTCCCCGGTACGTCGTAAAGGGCGGCTCCTACCTGTGCTCCGCGAACTACTGCCTGCGCTACCGGCCCGCCGCCCGGCAGGGACAAACCGAGGACACCGCCACCTGCCATCTCGGTTTCCGGTGCGTGGTACGTGAACTGTGACCGGCGTTCGAACGAGAAACGGCGCCGCTCCCTTCGGAGCGACGCGACCGGCGCCGACGGTGCGGCCACCCGCGCGGATCACGAAGCGCAGACCCTCGTCCATGGCGACCGGATCGTCGAACTCGACTCACGCCCGTGCCGGCATCACGGCGTTATCGCTGTGACGCCGTCGAGATCACCGAACTTCGCCTTCGTATCGAGGGAAACGACGGCACGACCGGTTTCCGCAGCATGCGCGGCGATGATCAGATCGTGTGCGCCGCGGGGTCTACCCGATCGGCGCACCTGTGCCAGGAGCTGGGCGTGGCGAGTGGCTGTGGCGTCGGTGTACTCGAGGATATCGAGGTCGGCCAGCAGCAAGGCGAGTCGACGGGAACGTTGCGCCGCTCGCTCAGCGGTGTCGGCCAGTTCGATCCCCACCCGGAACGCCGCGACGGTCACTGCGGCTATCGCGAGATCGTCGTCGTCGTAGGCCGTACGGTCGATCGTTCCGCGCTCGTAGGCGATCAGAACACCCGTGTCGAGAATCAGACGCCTGCCCACGGGTCCTCCATGTCGTCGGACACCATGGCAAGCCCCGCCGCGATATCGGAGGCGTAGTCGTCGTCGAACGGTGGTACGTCGGATTCCTCCAACGCGAGCCGCAACGAACGGCCCGTACTCGTCGCGGGCGGCGTCACGGTCGCCACGGTTCGCCCATGCCGGACGATACGAATCGTCTCACCGTGCTCAGCACGGCTGAGCACGGCAGAGAAGTTGCGTGACGCCTCGGCTGCGGACATTGTGACCATGTAATTCAGATTATCTGAATTACATGAGTCGGACTACTTCCGAGCCTGGTCCATATCGCGCATCTGCCATACGGAACGAGAAACGGCGCCGCTCCTTTCGGAGCGACGCCGTTCTCAGCGATTCAGTGAATCACTTGATGATCTTCGTGACGCGACCGGCGCCGACGGTGCGGCCACCCTCGCGGATCGCGAAGCGCAGACCCTCGTCCATGGCGACCGGCTGGATCAGCTTCACCAGCATCTCGGTGTTGTCGCCGGGCATAACCATTTCGGTGCCCTCGGGCAGCGTCACAACGCCCGTCACGTCAGTCGTGCGGAAGTAGAACTGCGGACGGTAGTTGTTGAAGAACGGGGTGTGGCGGCCACCCTCGTCCTTGGACAGGATGTAGGCCTGACCCTCGAACTCGGTGTGCGGGGTGGTGGTGCCCGGCTTGATGACGACCTGGCCGCGCTCCACGTCCTCGCGCTTGATGCCACGGATCAGCAGACCCGCGTTGTCACCGGCCTGCGCGGTGTCCAGCATCTTGCGGAACATTTCGATACCGGTGATGGTGGTCTTGGTCTTCTCCGGGCGGATGCCGACGATCTCGACTTCCTCGTTGAGGTTGACCACACCGCGCTCCACACGACCGGTGACGACGGTGCCACGACCGGTGATGGTGAAGACGTCCTCGATCGGCATCAGGAACGGCTTGTCGGTCTCACGCACCGGGTCCGGGATGGACTCGTCGACCGCGTTCATCAGCTCGATGATGGATTCGCTCCACTTCTCGTCGCCTTCCAGCGCCTTCAGGCCGGAAACGCGCACGACGGGGGCGTCCTCGTCGAACTCCTGCGAAGCCAGCAGCTCGCGGACCTCCATCTCGACGAGCTCGAGGATTTCCTCGTCGTCGACCATGTCCGACTTGTTCAGCGCGACCAGGATGTAGGGCACGCCGACCTGACGAGCGAGCAGCACGTGCTCACGGGTCTGCGGCATCGGGCCGTCGGTGGCCGCGACCACCAGGATGGCGCCGTCCATCTGCGCCGCACCGGTGATCATGTTCTTGATGTAGTCGGCGTGACCCGGGGCGTCGACGTGGGCGTAGTGGCGCTTCTCGGTCTGGTACTCGACGTGGGAGATATTGATCGTGATACCACGAGCCTTCTCCTCCGGCGCCTTGTCGATCTGATCGAAGGCAAAGCTCTCGTTCAGATCCGGGTACTTCTCCGCCAGCACCTTGGTGATCGCTGCGGTCAGCGTGGTCTTGCCGTGGTCGACGTGACCGATGGTGCCGATGTTGACGTGCGGCTTTGTCCGCTCGAACTTCGCCTTCGCCACTGTGTGGTCCTCCTGGACTTGTTGGTGCTTGCAGTTGCAGCAGTGCGGGGGTCATCCCCACGTGCGTGGGGAACTAACGGGTGTACTAACTCCCGGGAGATCCGGAGCAGGTGGGCTACCTGCTCCGGAGGGGTACTTACTCGCCGGTCGCCTTGGCGATGATCTCCTTCGACACGTTGGCCGGAACCTCCGCGTACGAATCGAACACCATGGAGTAGTTCGCCCGGCCCTGGGTCTTCGACCGCAGGTCACCGATGTAACCGAACATCTCCGAGAGCGGAACCAGCGCCTTGACGACACGGGCACCACTGCGTTCCTCCATGGCCTGGATCTGGCCACGGCGGGAGTTCAGGTCGCCGATCACATCGCCCATGTACTCCTCGGGCGTGGTGACCTCGACCGCCATCAGCGGTTCGAGGATCACCGGACCGGCCTTACGGGCCGCTTCCTTCAGCGCCTGCGCGCCGGCGATCTTGAACGCCATCTCCGAGGAGTCGACGTCGTGGTACGCACCGTCGAGCAGGCTCACCTTCAGGTTGACCAGCGGGTAACCGGCGAGCACACCGTACTGCATGGCGTCCTGTGCGCCCGCGTCGACCGAGGGAATGTATTCCTTCGGCACACGGCCACCGGTGACCTTGTTCTCGAACTCGTAGGTGGCGCCGTCTTCACCGACGAACGGCTCCAGCGCGATGATGACCTTCGCGAACTGACCCGAACCACCCGTCTGCTTCTTATGGGTGTATTCGAGCTTCTCGACCTTCTTGGTGATGGTCTCGCGGTAGGCCACCTGCGGCTTGCCGACGTTGGCCTCGACCTTGAATTCGCGCTTCATCCGGTCGACCAGGATGTCCAGGTGCAGCTCGCCCATACCGCCGATGACGGTCTGACCGGTCTCCTGGTCCAGCTTCACCGTGAAGGTCGGGTCCTCTTCGGCGAGCTTCTGGATCGCGGTGCCCAGCTTCTCCTGGTCGGACTTGGTCTTGGGCTCGATGGAGACCTCGATGACCGGGTCCGGGAAGGTCATGGACTCCAGCACGATCTGGTTGTTCGGATCGCACAGGGTATCGCCGGTGGTGGTGTCCTTCAGGCCGATGACCGCGTAGATATGGCCGGCGCTGACCTGGGGTACCGGGTTCTCCTTGTTGGAGTGCATCTGGAACAGCTTGCCCAGCCGCTCCTTCTTGCCCTTGGTCGCGTTGATGACCTGGGCACCGGAGTCGACCTTGCCCGAGTAGACGCGGACGTAGGTCAGCTTGCCGAAGAACGGGTGCACCGCGATCTTGAACGCCAGGGCCGCGAACGGCTCGTCGGCGCTCGGCTTACGGGTGATGATCTCGTCTTCCTTGCCGGGCACATGCCCCTGCACGGATTCGACATCCAGCGGCGAGGGCAGGTAGTCCACGACGGCGTCGAGCATGGGCTGCACGCCCTTGTTCTTGAACGCCGAACCACACAGCACCGGGTACAGCTCGGAGTTGACCGTCAGCTTACGAATGGCGCCCTTGATCTCGTCGATCGAGAGCTCTTCGCCACCGAAGAACTTCTCCAGCAGGGCCTCGTCCGATTCGGCGACGGTCTCGAGCAGTTCCTGACGGTACTGCTCGGCCTTCTCCAACAGATCGGCCGGGATTTCCTGGACCTCGTACTTCTCACCGAGCTTGGTCTCGCCGGTCCAGACCTTGGCGTTCATCTCGACCAGGTCGACGATGCCCTCGAAGGTGTCCTCCGCACCGATCGGCAGCTGGATGACCAGCGGCTTGGCGCCGAGGCGGTCCTTGATGGTCTGGACGGTGAAGTAGAAGTCCGCGCCGAGCTTGTCCATCTTGTTGACGAAGCAGATCCGCGGCACGTCGTACTTGTCGGCCTGCCGCCACACCTGCTCGGACTGCGGCTCCACACCCTCTTTGCCGTCGAAGACGGCGACAGCGCCATCGAGCACACGCAGGCTGCGCTCCACCTCGACGGTGAAGTCGACGTGGCCGGGGGTGTCGATGATGTTGATCTGGTTCTGGTTCCAGAAGCAGGTCACCGCCGCGGAGGTGATGGTGATGCCGCGCTCCTGCTCCTGCTCCATCCAATCGGTGGTCGACGCCCCGTCATGGGTTTCGCCGATCTTGTAATTCACACCGGTGTAGAAGAGGATGCGTTCGGTCGTAGTGGTCTTGCCCGCATCGATGTGGGCCATGATGCCGATGTTGCGGACCTTGTTCAGGTCGGTGAGCACGTCCTGTGCCACGGAAATCTTCCCCGCTCGTAGCTAGTTGGGATTTTCGCCGACGACCGTACGGCCGTCATATCTGTCAAAGCGGAAGCGGAAGCTTCCGTAAGCCTCCCGGCCCAGGAGCGATGGGCCGGGCAGACATCACCAGCGGTAGTGCGCGAAGGCCCGGTTCGACTCGGCCATCTTGTGGGTGTCCTCACGACGCTTGACCGAAGCACCGAGGCCGTTGCTGGCATCCAGCAGTTCGTTGGCCAGGCGCTCGATCATGGTCTTCTCGCGGCGCGCCCGCGAGTAGTTGACCAGCCAGCGCAGCGCGAGAGTGTTGGACCGGCCGGGACGAACCTCGACCGGAACCTGGTAGGTGGCGCCACCCACGCGGCGCGGCTTGACCTCGAGCGCCGGCTTGACGTTGTCCAGCGCGCGCTTGAGGGTGACGACCGGATCGGTGCCGGTCTTCTCGCGCGCCTGCTCCAGCGCGCCGTACACGATGCGCTCGGCAGTGGACTTCTTGCCGTCGAGGAGAATCTTGTTGACCAGCTGGGTCACCAGCGGCGACCCGTAGACCGGGTCGTTGATCAGCGGACGCTTGGGAGCGGGGCCCTTGCGAGGCATATCAGCTCTTCTCCTTCTTGGCGCCGTAGCGGCTGCGGGCCTGCTTGCGGTTCTTCACACCCTGGGTGTCGAGCGAGCCGCGGATGATCTTGTAACGCACACCGGGGAGGTCCTTCACACGACCCCCGCGCACGAGCACCATCGAGTGCTCCTGCAGGTTGTGGCCTTCACCGGGGATGTAAGCCGTGACCTCGACCGCGCTGGTCAGCTTCACACGCGCGACCTTCCGCAGCGCGGAGTTCGGCTTCTTCGGGGTGGTGGTGTACACGCGGGTGCACACGCCACGACGCTGCGGGCTCCCCTTGAGGGCCGCGGTCTTGGTCTTGGCGACCTTGTCGCGGCGACCCTTGCGGACCAGCTGGTTGATGGTTGGCATATACCGGCTTTCCTTTTATCGGTTATGGCGGTGTCAGGGCTGTTCATCGAGCTTTCACCCGCACGTCCAACCACGTTTCTCGCGTCCCGAGGTCGGGCGTGTCGCGCGCAGTTCAGGGCCCGATTTACAGGCACGCTGGAATCGTCAGCCGCTCTCGCTGGCCTACGTCTACGCTCGAACTTGCCCGTATCCTTCCGGGCACAGCGGTCCACTGTACTCGGGCGTAGTGAATAGGGTCAAAACCGGGGTGATGTTGTGATATGGCGGGCCGGACACGGGCCCCTCGGAGTTCCGGCTCTCGGCCCCTCCCGGGCATTCTCGCGTTCCCTACTCAACCGCCGGATGCCGCCGCTTTGTTCCCGGGTCCACCGGGTCTCCCGGGGCAGCACGGCGCGCCGCATCGATGCGGCGCTACCGGGCGATATTGAGCGTGAGCTCGAGCAGTTTCTTGGCGGCGGCGCACGGGTCGGCCGTGCCGCCCGAGGAGTTCACCCACCAGCCGATCACCCCGGAGTCGGCGGCGCTCGCGGTCATCCCGCACGAATTCGGGTCGTTCGGCCGCCGGACCTCCAGCGCGATCGTCCCCTGCACGGTGGTTTTCGTGCTGGTGTAACCGAGTTTGTCGTTGGTCGCCTGCTCGGTGCGCAACGACCCGTTCTCATACCAGTTCAGCGTGAGCATTCCGGAGCCGCCGCCGATATCCCACATGCAGACCGCACCGAAGAACGAATCGCTGATATAGGTGTTGCCGCCGAGTGCGTCGATGATCTGCTGTTCGGTCACCACTTCGCATTCACGGAGCAGCTTGTCGATGTGGTCGGTATCCACCGATTCGCCGCCGCCGACCGGTAGCGCGGTCCCTTGGACGGTACTGCCGCAGCCGGCGCCGAGGACCGCGACAACCAGCAGGACCAGTGTGGCGGCGGCGGTACGCAGTCGCCGGTGACGGGTTCGCAGACGTTGCATCTCTTCACTCCAGCCGCTCGATGGTCAGTTCCGCCAGCGCCCGGCTGCGATCGCATGGATTACCGCGGTCGGTACTGAACGAACCCAGCGAGGTCGACCATTCGAAGAAGTCGTCGTCGAGCTGGACAGCGAGATCGCAGATGGTGCCGGTGGGATCGAGCGCCGCGAAGCCGTTGCGGCCGCCGACGGTGATCGGCTCCGGCGGACGGCCGTGCGTGGTGACCCAGGCCTTCTCTCTTTCCAGTGGGCTACCCCGATACGAGGCGAAGGTGATCGAGGCGCCGCCCAGTCCACCCGACTGCCAGTTGCAACCGACCGCGTTCTTGTACGACTGGACGATCTGCCGCAGACCCCCTACGTCGCGTACCTCGTTGTCGGTGACATGTCCGCATTCCCCCACGAACGGACCGAGCGCGGCCACCTTCGGCGCCGGCCCCCGCGGCCCGTCGGCTTCCTCGGAACTCTGGCCGGATCCGCAGCCCGTCAGAGCAAACGCCGCGGTTAACCCGAGGACTAACGCCGACCTGATCCGCATGCCGTGCACAATACCGACGAAAGATCGCTCCCGGCGGCGGTGCAGGTCGCCGGTGGTTTCCGGAGCCCGGGTGGTCCGGCACGCGGCTCGCGCACCGCGGCCGGACGCATTCAGCGAACCGTGACCACGACTTTCCCGGTGGCGGCGCGCTTTTCCAGCGAGGCCACCGCCTGCGCGGCCTGTTCCAGCGGGAACAGCACCGCCTGCGGCGCGGCGATCTTGCCGGCCGCGAACAGCGGCTCGACCTCGGCCCACTGCTCGGCCAGGTACCCCGGGTGCGAGAGCATCCATTCACCCCAGCCCGCGCCGACGACCTCGACATTCTTCAGCAGCAGCCGGTTGACCTTCACCGTCGGGATATCGCCGCCGGTGAAGCCGACCACCAGCAGCCGGCCGCCGCGGGCCAGCGAGCGGATGCTGTCGGTGAAGCGGTCGCCGCCGACCGGGTCGAGCACGATGTCGACACCGCGATTGTCGGTGAGTTCTCTGACCCGGTCCAGCCAGCCGTCGGTGAGCACGACATCCGTGGCGCCGTGCGCACGGGCGACCTCGGCCTTCTCCTCGGTGCTCACCACCGCGATCACCCGGCCGGCGCCCAGTGCGCCCGCCAGCCGCAGGGTGGAGGTGCCGATCCCGCCGGCGGCGCCGTGGACCAGCACGGATTCACCTTCGGCGAGGCGGCCGCGGTTGCGCAGGCAGAAGTGCACGGTGAGATCGTTGAACAGGATTCCGGCGCCCGCCTCGAAGGAGATGTTGTCCGGAAGTTTGAAGACCATCTCGGCGGCGGTGCCGGCGACTTCGGCCATGGCGCCGCCGAGCATGGTCAGGGCACAGACCCGGTCGCCGGGCCGCACATGCGCCCCCTCGGGAGCTTCGCGCACCACACCGGCGACCTCGCCGCCGACCACGAACGGCAGCTGGGGTTTCATCTGATAGAGCCCGCGGGTCATCAGCACGTCGGGGAAGGCCACCCCGGCGGCGTGCACATCGATCACCACGCCGCCGGGCAGCGGCCGCGGTTCCGGGATGTCGACGATCTCGATCGCTTCCGGCCCCTCGAGTTTGCTGACCTGAGCTGCGCGCATATGCCGACCTCTCTGTTCGCCGACCGGCGGTTATAGATACGCGCCAGTCGATATGTACCAATCCACCGTCCTCATCAACTTAATCGGCGCCACCGGTACGAGTCCATCCCCCGCCCGGGCCGCGGCCGGACCGCACCGGCGCATACGAGCGCCGCCGCCGATCGATCACCGCTGGTCGAGCACGCCTCGGGGAGGGCATCGTTTTGTTAGGCTCGGCCGCGAGAGCAACGGGTGGGAATCCTTGGGGGATAGATGAACGAAGACGATACGAGCGCGCCCGGCACGACGGTCCGGGTCGATCCCGGGCTGCTGCGCGGTTTCGCCGGACGGCTCGACACCGAGGCGGACGCCGTCACCGCACTCGACACCGCCGGGGTGTTCACCGCGGCCGCCACCGCACTACCCGGCACCGGCTTCGGCCCGCCCGCGCAACGCGCCGCCGATCTCACCGCCGCCTGCCTGCGCCGGGTGAGCGACCGGCTCACCACGATCGCCGACACCCTGCGTACCAGCGCGGGCGACTACGAGATGACCGAAGCGGAGGTCACCGCGGCGCTCACCACCGTCGGGGCGGAGACCGCGGTATGACCCTCACCCTCGGCAACGTCGAACAATGGCAGGCCGATCACCTCATCGCGGCCGCCGCCCACGCGACCGCGCTGGCCGGCCGCCTCGACCAGCTCACCGGCGCGGCGGTCACCGATACCCGGGCGATGGACTGGACCGGTCCCGCCGGAGCCGCCGCGAATACCCGGATGGACACCGAACGGACCCGCACCGGCGCGGTGAGCGCGGCATTGCTGAAACTCGATACCGCGTTACGCGCCGAAGTGGCCAATCTGATCGAGGCCAGGAACAAGGTCCTGCTGATGCGCGACACCGCCCGCAATACCGCGCAACCACCGCTACCCGCGTTCGAGGTCGCCGACGACGGCACCGTCAGCGCCCAGGCGCGGATCGACTACCTGCGCCGGACCGCCGGGGATACCGCCGAGTCGCCCGAGATGCAGCGCACCGAACTGGGCCAGCGACTCGTGGCGGCCTCGCATCAGTGGCATATCGTGAACGCCCTGAAAACTGCCGCGGACACCGCGGACCGGGCCGCCACCCAGGTGCAGCAGGCCGTCACCGAACTCGAGAACGCCTACAGCACATTGGGCGAACCGGGCCGCCCGCCCGCCGCCGCGCCCACGGTCCCGGCCGCCACCGCGCCGCCGTCGACCGGCGACAGCCCGCAACCCGCGTCCGGCTACCCCACCACCAGCGGCTCGCCGACGAGTTCGCTGATGGGCGGCACCGACAGCGGCGCGGGCGGCCCCGCGCTCTCCGCCGGAAGCGCCCCCACCGCCATGCCCACCGGGGACCAGGCCGAATGGATCGAGGAAGCCATCCGCGTACTGCGCGAGAACGGCTACGACATCGACGATTCCGAGGCCGCCACCATCGCGCTGATCATCGCACGCGAATCCGGCGGCAATCCGAACGCCATCAATCTGTGGGACAGCAATGCCGCGGCCGGTATCCCGTCGAAGGGTCTCATGCAGACCATCGACCCGACCTTCAACTCCTATTCGCTGCCCGGTCACGGCGATATCTGGAATCCGGTGGACAACATCATCGCCGGAACCAGGTACGCCATCGAACGGTACGGTTCGCTCGGCAATGTGCCCGGGGTCGTCGGGGTCTCCGACGGCACCGGCTACGTCGGATACTGACCGCCGCCACACGCCGAGCACAGCGAACCGACGGCTCGGCGTGGCGCGCTGACACACGCCCCGTAAAGTCGTCTCACAGGAAACACGCAGAAGTACCGCGGCCCAACCCGCCGCGCGAGGAGCACAAGTGTCACTCGATCAGCCACTCGCCCCGCTTCCCCAGGAGGGCATGGGGTTCGTCACGGCGTGGCCGGTGCGAGCCGGCGACGTGGACCCGTACAACCGTGTACGCCTCGACGGTGTCGCCCGCTACCTCCAGGACATCGCCTGGGAACACCTCCAGCAATCGGTCCTGGCACAGAGCGACCCGAGCTGGATCATCCGGCGCACGGTCATCGACGTGGTCCGCCCGGTACTGTGGCCCGACCACGTCCATCTGCGACGCTGGTGTTCGAGTATGTCCACCCGCTGGGCGAATATGCGGGTACGCATCACCAGCGACCGGGGCGGCCTGATCGAAACCGAAGGTTTCTGGATCAATATCAACGAGTCGAACAATATGCCCGCCCGGATCAGCGACGCGGGCTTGGCCTACCTCGCCCAGACCACCGCCGAGCAGCGACTCCGCTGGCGTCCCTGGCTCACCGACCCCACGCCGCCCGAATCCGACACCGACCTGCCGTTCCCGCTGCGGGCCACCGATATCGACCAGTACAACCATGTGAACAACACCTGCTACTGGCAGGCCGTGGAGCAGTATCTCGTCGACTACCCCAAACTGGTCAGCGGCCCGCACCGCGCGGTCATCGAATACGTCGCGCCGGTCCTGGCCCGGCAGCACATCAGCGTCCGCAGCCGCTACGAACCGGGCGACCGGACCACGGGCCGCCCGACCCTGCGCCTGTGGTTCGTAGTGGACGGGATCACCACGACGATCGTCCGTATCGCGCCGCTATAGACCGCGAGAACCGAGCGGGAGTTGGCGGTGGTGGCGGGGCGACCGGGAAACTCGGGAACCGGGCGTGCGACCGGGAACCCCGGGAACCGAGCGTGCTTGTCGGCGAAGGCGGGGCGTATGCGGCCTGCTCGTGAAGGTGCTGTGTTTTTTGGCGCCGCCTGCGGCGTCGCGGGGTTGAGGCCCCCTTGGTCTCGCCGTTTCGGCCTCGAGACTCGCGCCTGCGGCGCATGCGCTTCGAGGC
>NZ_JBKOOL010000018.1:0-57855 GCF_046764065.1 Nocardia sp. NPDC002869 | reverse complement strand
GACTACGCTGCCGCGCCGCCCCGCACGGGTTCGGGCCCGGCGGCGTGGGGCCGCCGCATCCGGTCGACGATCAGGCCCGCCGCCGCCAGCGCGCCGGCGAGAGGCAATTCGACCGCACCGGCGACGGCGAGGGCGCCCCGCCCGCCGTAGTAGATATAGCGGGTCGGCAGGGACAATTCGACCGGCCCGGCCTTCACATCGATGCCCCGGCCGGGGATCGCGACCTCGGCGCTGAGATGGGGCAGCGTGAGACTGGCCGCGGGTGCGGCCCGGGCCGGGGAACGATCGGATGTTCTCGCCGGGGCGGCGGCGGACGGTCGGCCGGTACTGTTCGCACTACTGGTGGAAGGCATGGGACACGGTCCTCTCGTGGTCGATAACTGCCGATTCACCGACGGTCGACCGGACCGGCACCGCCGGGTCGCTCCTCATCGATGATCGCGCCCTGACCAGGTCGAGGGCAACCGCTCGGTTCGTCCGTTCGGTTCCCGCCCGCCGCGATATCGGGTGCTGCGGCGGGTCCATACCCCGGCGACCGTCGGCCCGCGGAACATTTTTCCGATACTCGGTGGGGCCGCTCGGCGGATAGTGAGGGCCGACCGGGTACCGCCCGCTACGGGCCTCCCGGATCGACCCGCACAGGATTTCTACGAGAGGACACCCGTTGTGACGAACCCACTCGAGCCCGCCCGGTTGCAGGCCGCCCTGAACGATATTCACCGCGCGGGGATTCCCGGCGTGTTCGCCGAGGTACGCGACGGTGATCGGCTGTGGCGCGGTGCGGCCGGGGTCGCCGATATCGAGACCGGCCGTCCGGTCACGGCGGATATGCGGCACCGGGTCGGCAGTATCACCAAAACCTGGTCTGGGGTGCCGGAGCGATCTCGATGACCCGCGCCGACGGCGCCCGCCAGTTCTCGGCCGCGATCGACATGCAGCGCTGGAACCGGCTCGACGAGCGGGGCAGGCCGCAGCCGCATCCCATCGACGGCGCGCTCGCGGCGTTCTACCGGCTCGCCATGTGCGGTGTGCAGGCTCCGGCGGCGGGGAGCGTTGACCCGTGCGCGATGCCGCCATTGCTGCGGCGGACCCGGCGCTTTCCCCGGCGCGGCGTGGATCGCTGCCGGACGGTGCCCTGACATGATTGTCTGAGAGCGAGTCCCACCGGAAGGAGCCGGAGAGCGCCGTGACCGACGAGGACGAGAAGCGGATAGCGCATCGCGCGCTGGTGGACAGCGTCCGGAACAGCGCGGGGAGCGCCTCCCTCGAACAGCGGGCGCACGCCTTCGCCGGTGCCGGACTTCCACCGCCGCTGGACTCCCTGATCGGCAAGGTTGTCACCCGGGCCGACCAGGTCACCGATGCGGATTTCGCCGCGGCGAAGGCGGCGGGTTTCAGTGAGGACGAACTCTTCGAACTGGTGATATGCGCCGCGGTCGGCCGGTCGGCCCGGCTCTACGAGGCCGGGCCGGCCGCCCTGGCCGCCGCCGACGCCGGTGCGGCCGAGTAATGCGTCTCGATATCCTCGAGCACGGGTACCGTCCGAGAATCAAGCTGCTGTTCGCGCTCATCCGAGTGGTCTCCGGGCATCCACTGCCCGATGCCGCCAAACTGACCTTCTACCGGCCCGCCTTCTACGGTGCCGCGGCGAAGAAGTTCACCCAGGCGGCGATGCGCGGGCCCGCGGGGTGGTCGGTCGCCGACCGGGAACTGATGGCCGCCTTCGTCTCGCAGGTGAACGGGTCGGCGTTCTGCCTCGGCGCGCATACCGCGACCGCCGGCCGGGCGTACCGCGACCCGGCGAAGGTGCGCGCGGTGCTCACCGACCTCGACTCGGCCCCGATCGGAGACGGGCTCCGGGCGACGCTGCGCATGCTCGGGGCGCTGACCAGGGAGGGGTCGATAAGCGCCGGGGATATGCGTGCGGTGCTGTCCGCGGGTGTCTCGCGCGACCAGGTCGCCGACGCGCTGGCGGTGTGTGCCGCCTTCGATACCACCGACCGGCTCGCCGACGCCTTCGGATTCGAGGTACTCGATCCGGCGGGGTTCGAGGCAGGAGCGGCGTATCTGCTGAAACGTGGCTACCGATAGCGTGTGCGTCCCGGCGGCGAACCCTCGGACGTGGCCGTCCGGCCCGGCGGGATCGCGCCCGCTGGCAGACTGGGCGAATGGCCCATTCCGCGGTAAACCGCCCGACGCCGGCCGATCTGGCGGCCGCGGCCGGGACGACGATTCCCGATGTACTGGCACCGGATCTGCGAGTGCTGTTCTGCGGGATCAATCCCGGCCTGTGGTCCGGGGCGACCGGCCACCATTTCGCTCGGCCGGGAAATCGCTTCTGGCCCGCGCTGTTCCGATCGGGTTTCACGCCGCGCCTGTTCCGCCCCGACGAACAGGACGAACTGCCGGCGCTGGGGCTGGGCATCACCAATGTCGTCTCCCGGACGAGCGCGAAGGCCGACGAGTTGACGAAGGAGGAACTGCGCGACGGCGGCGCCGCGCTCGTCGAGCGGGTGCGGCGGAACCGGCCGCGGATCCTCGCGGTGCTGGGCCTGGGCGCCTATCGCACCGCGTTCGGGCGGCCGCGGACGACCGTCGGGCGCCAGGACGAGACGATCGGCGCCACCGAGGTCTGGGTGCTGCCCAATCCGAGCGGTCTCAACGCCCACTACACCCTGGACGCGCTGGCCGCCGAATTCCGCAGGCTGCGGGTGGAATCGGCGCGTGCGGTCGCGGCCGGCCGCGCTGCCGAGTAGCGTTGCGGCCGCGGCGATCACCCACCGGCGACCGACGGAATGATCATGACCTCGGTGCCGGCGTCGAGTGGTGTGTCCAAACCCCGCAGCGTCCGGCATTCGTCGCCATCGACGTAGAAGTTCACGTAACGGCGTAATTCGCCGCTCTCGTCGCGGAGGCGGCGCTCCAGCGCGGGCGACCGCTCGCGCAGCACGTCCAGCACAGTGCGCAGCGTCGCGCCGTCGACGGCGAGTTCTCGGTCGCCGCCGACGTAGGGCCGCAACGCAGACGGCAGGCGCACCTGTGCCACGGCGTCAGCCGACCACTCGGGCGCGTACGCACAGGACGTCGGGCAGTTTGCCGGCCACCAGCTGCCAGTGCTCACCCTCGTCGGGACTGCAGTAGACCTCGCCGTTGCGGGTGCCGAAATAGATCCCGGCCGGATCGGCGTCGTCGGCGCACATGGCATCGCGCATGACCGCGGCCCAGAACGGTTCCCGCGGGAGCCCCCTGGTCTGCGCCGACCAGGTCTCGCCACCGTCGGCGCTGCGGTAGACGGCGCATTCGGCGTTCGGGGGAAAGCGGAACCGCTCCATATCGGCGACCAGCGGGAAGGTATAGATCACCCCGGGGCGCCGCGGGTGCGCGACGATCGGGAAGCCGAAGTTCGAGCTCGGTAGGCCGCTGTCGATCGACTGCCAGCTCGTGCCGTCGTCGGTGGTGCGGAAGACTCCGCCGTGGTTCTGCAGATACATCGTGCTCGGTGTGCCGGCGTCCATGGCGACCTTGTGCACGCACTGCCCCCACTCCGGTAGCTCACCGGGCATGAAATCGGCGGTGACCCCTTTGTTGGTGGGTCTCCAGGACCTACCGCCGTCGGCGGTCTGATAGACGCCGCCGGTCGATATGGCGACCGTGATGCGTTCCGCATCCGCCGGATGCGGGATGATCGTATGCAACGCCAGACCGCCGCCACCCGGCATCCATTCGGTGCGGTGCGGGTGATCCCACAGGCCGCGGATCAGTTCGAACGTCCGCCCCGCGTCGGACGAGCGGAACAACGCCGACGGTTCGGTGCCCGCGTACACCACTTCCGGCTCGGCCGCGGTCGCGGGCGCGATCTGCCATACGCCCCGCAATGCCGCCCCGGTATCCGACGGGAACGCCAGCGGCGCGTCGTCCGGTTCGCTCCACGTCCGGCCGAGATCGTCGCTGGTCACCATGGTCGGGCCGAAATGGCTGTCCAGTACTCCGGCGAGCACGCGCGGCGTCGTCCGCCGCGTATCGATCGCCAGTGCTTTCACATCCGCCACGGCGAACCGAGGCGGGCTCACCTCCCAGCTCGACCGGCCGTCGGTACTGCGCGCCAGGAACACACCCTTACGCGTCCCGATTCCGAGCAGAACATCCATTGCCGACCTCCAGGTGTCACCGCCACGCCGACGCGTGCGAGCGTACCCCGCGGCTGTGACCCGACTCACCGGAATGCGGCAGGCGAGTCGCGCGGGTCTGGGCCGGTCAGTTCTGTTCGGGGCGCCGATCGGCCGTCCGCAATGTATCCGCCGGGGACGGGAAGGGTTCCGCCTTCGCCGAGGTGGGCAGCGCGGGCTCGGCGCCCACGCCCTTCTCCGCGGCGGTCGCGCGGACCGCGTCGACGACGAGCAGCAGTGCGGCACGCCGGGCCGTGTTGGTGCGGTAGGCCAGCGATACGGTCCGGGTGAGCACATCGCCCAGGGCGACTATGTCCACCCCCGGCGGACGCAATGCCAGACCCAGATCCGACACCAGTGTCACACCCAGCCCGGCCGCCACCATCGCCATGGCCGTCGCCTGCTCCTCCACTTCGTGATCGATCCGTGGTTCGAGCCCGACGGATTGGAACGCCAGCCGGGCCGCATGTCCGAAATGCGACCGGGCGGGCGCGAGGATCCACGGATGCTCGGCGAGGTCGGCCAGGGTCACGCTGGCCGACGGCACGGCTCCGGACGGGACCGCGGCGTAGATCCGCTCGACCGCGATGACGGCGCGCTCCAGGCCGCTGTCCCAGGTCATCGGGTAATTGGAATATTCGAGGACGAACGACAGATCCAGTGCCCCGTCGCGCACCGCGGCGGCGGTGGCCTCCGGAACGAGTTCTCGCGTCCGCACGGAGATACCGGGGTGGGTGCGCGCGAGGGCGGTGAGCGCATCGGGCAGCAGGCCGGAGGCCACCGACGCCCACACACCAGCGGTGAGTTTCGCCGTCACCGTCTCGCCGGCGTCCTCCAGGGCCTGGGTCGCCCGCTCGACCGATGCGAGGATCTCCTCCGCGTGCTCGGCCAGCAGCACCCCGAGATCGGTGAGTTGCAGCCGGCGCCCCCGCCGCTCGAACAGCCGGGTGCCGACATCGCGCTCCAGCTGGGCGAGCTGCTGGGACACCGCCGAGGCGGTGTAGTGCAGTGCGGTCGCGGCCGCCGTGACCGTGCCGCGTCGATGCAATTCACGCAACATTCGCAGACGGGCCAGCGACAGGTCCATGGTTTCGAGCCTAAACGTTGTGCAGCAACGCTGAACACCGCCGTGAACGAACCGTAAATAGACGAACGCGCAGCTGCGAATGCAGGCTGGTGACACCGGAATCGAGCCATCGGCCGGGGACGACGTGGTCCGCACAGGGGATTACGCACCCGGCGCTTCTCCGTGGGTGATGGTGTATCCGGCACGAACACGAAGAGGAGGTGGTTCGTCGTGACGACGATGCAGGACCCGGCGGGGGGCACCGCGCAGATTACCGCGCAGACAGTTCCGGCCGTCCCGGCGGAAGTGGCCCTCCCCCCCGCGGTCCGTCGTTCCGAGCCGTATATGCGCTTGCACTGGACGGATTCGCAGACGGGCGCGGTCGGTTACCTTGTGGTGCACACCCTGCGCGGTGGCCTGGCCACCGGCGGCACCCGGATGCGGGCCGGTTGTACGGTGAGCGAAGTCGAGGATCTGGCCCGGGGTATGGCCAACAAGACCGCGACGTTCGATCTGCCCATCGGCGGGGCCAAGGGCGGGATCGATTTCGATCCCAAGGATCCGCGCGCCGTCGAAGTACTGGAACGGTTCTGCGAGGCCATGCGTCCGTGGATCGATTCGCACTGGGTGACCGCCGAGGATCTGGGGGTTCCGCAGCATCTGATCGACGAGGTCTTCGAAAGGCTCGGCCTGGGGCAGAGCTACCATGCCGCGATCCGTCGGGCCGCCGATCCCGCCGCGACTCTGGAACGGGTCCGCCGCGGCCTGAATGCGGCGGTCGAGGGCGGGTTCATGCTGGGCGATGTGATCGGTGGCTACGGTGTCGCGCACGCCTGCCTCGCCACCGCGGTCTGGTGGGGCCAGGTGCCCGCCGAGACCACGGTCGCGATCCAGGGTGTGGGCACCATGGGCGGGGCGGCGGCCTACTACCTGTACGAGGCCGGGATGAAGGTCACCACCGTGGCCGACGCCACCGGGACCCTGCACTGCCCCGACGGGCTGGACATCCCGGCGCTGCTGGCCCTGCGCAACGGGTACGGCGAGATCGACCGCTCCCGGTTGCCGGCGGGGGTCGAGCAGCTGCCGCGGACCACGATCCTGGCCGCCGATGTCGACATCCTGGTCCCGGCCGCGATCTCCTATGCGATCACGCCGGACAACTCCTTCGATGTCCGGGCGCGGATCATCGTCGAGGCCGCGAACGCGGCCACCACCCCGGAAGCGGAGGCGATGCTCGCCGCCCGCGGTGTCCCGGTGCTGCCGGACTTCGTCGCGAACGCCGGGGCCGTGGCCTGGGCGTGGTGGTTGCTTCTCGGTCAGGTCGACGATACGCCGGAGAACTCGTTCGACCGGCTCCGCACCATCATGCACAGCAAGGTCGCCTTGCTGCTGGCGGCATGGGCGGAGCACGGCGTGACCCCACGCGAGACCGGCCACCGCTGGGCCGACGACCCGCCGCCGCTCACCGAGCCCGTCGTCGTTCCCTGAGCCCGAGCACGGATCCGCCGGTCGCCGCATCGTCAGCGGCCGGCGGATACCGGGCGCCTGATCTCCACGGCTCGCCGGGCCAGCCACTGGAAGTCGTCCCACAGCTCCGGTGCGTTGCGGTCCGCACGGTACTTCTCCACGAGGGGCTGCACTACGTTGCAGCACGTCCGCAGGGAATCGCCCCAGGAGTCGGCCACGACATCGGGCGGTATGAACCCGCTCCGGCACCTGATGCCCACGCAGTCGTAGCTGTGACACACTCTTTCGGCGCGCTGGATGTCCTCGTCCGACCACGACGCGAATTCCCGGGCCCGCAGGTGGCGCATAGCGACGGTTCTGGCGCAGTGAATTCGTCCTGGAGCTGTCGTAGACGGCTTTGAACGCACTGGCATAGGTGGTTTTCCGCATCTCGACCACCTGCCATACGACCAGTACCGCGGCGACCAAGGCGATCAGCGCTGTCGCTACGCCGGTCGCCGCCGCGACCGCAGCCGAGTCCATCCGGCACACCGCATATCACCGACGGCAGAACCGCCTCGAGCGAAACCGATGCGTAGCCGGTCCGCGGTCCTCCGGTCCCGGTACGGAAAATCGGTGAACCGTCTTCCGGCGCAGATCATCTCGGATTCGTGCGGGGGTGGCGTCGTAGTCGGTCGACACGCGGTGGTCCGCGCGCTCGGCGCATCGGTCGTTCCTGCCGAAGCCACCCGCGGTGATACCGCTACCGAGGGCCATCGGGGCCCTCGCCGAGCCCGGCCCGATGGAACGCCCGCCGACTGTGGACGAGCAGTTCACGTACCACGGGGCGGCCGGTGTCCTTCCAGATCAGAGCCAGGAACGCGGGTGTCTCGGCGCCCTCGAGGGTGAGGGTGACTAGCCGGTCGCGGTGGGCCGCGGCCATGGAATCGCTGAGGACGGCGACCGCGAGTCCGCGCGCGGCGAGATCGGCGATGGCGTCGGCCGCGCCGGCCTGGAGCGCGACCACCGGGTGGAGGTTCTGGGTCGCGCAGGCGCGGTCGAACACGGTGCGCACACCGGTACCCGGGGGCATGCACACGAGGGGGTGGGCGCACAGCTCGGCAAGGGTGATCCGCCGCCGTGCCGCCAGCGGATGGGCGGTGGGGACCGCCGCGACGAGCTGTTCCCGAATGAGAGTGAGCGCTTCCAGTCCGTCGGGTTCGGCGGTCGCCGTACCGATGAGAGCCACGTCGAGCGCACCGGCCCGCACGGCTTCGGCGAGTCGGTCGGAGTTGTCCTCGAGCAGCGAGATCTCGACACCGGGATGTGCGCGGTGGAACTCGGCGAGTGCGTCGAACAGCGGTGTGACGGTGCAGCCGACGACCATACCCACGGTGAGTGTGCCCCGGATCAGGTCGGTGACCTCACCGACCGCCTGGGTGACCGCTTCGGCGGCATTGAGGGCGGTCCGGGCGTGTTCGAGGGCGGCCTTTCCCGCGACGGTCAGGGTGGCGGTGCGTGCCGAGCGGTTGAACAGTTCGGCGCCGAGTTCTTTCTCCAGTGCGCGGATCTGGGCGCTGACACCGGACTGGCTGATGTGCACCCGCTGCGCCGCCCGGGTGAAATTCTGCTCCTCCGCGACCGCGACGAAGTATTCCAGCTGCCTCAGTTCCATAACTGATAATTCTAGCTTTCATAATAACCATCTGTTGGACTTCTGCTGACCCTCCGGGCAGGCTGGAACACGTCGAAGTCGAAAACCACAGGAGGAAATCGATGCCCGAGTACGAGAAGGCGCTGCGGCCCGAAGACATCACGCGCCTGTTCGTCGAACGCTCCAATGCCGGTGACGCGGCGGGAGTCGCCGAACTCTACGAAGAGGACGCTGTCCTGGCCTACCCGCCGGGCAGCCGGACCGTCGGGCGGGCGGCGATCCGCGCGCTGTGGGAGAAGGTGCTGGCCGCCGGACCCCGCTTCGAGCCGGAAGAACCGCTGCCGACGCTGATCAGCGGCGACCTCGCACTCACCTCGACGCCGCCGAAGGACGGGACCGGTGCGCGTGCGCAGGTCGTCCGGCGCCAGCCCGACGGCAGCTGGCTGCGCGTACTCGACCAGCCGGAGTTCGTCGCGCCGACCCCCTGAGCCCGGACGCAGGTCCCCGCCTCGTCGCCGTCGGGACCGGACCACCGACGGCGACGCCGGAGGAACGCCCGGCGCGCGGTCTGCTGCCCCGCGCCGCGCGGCCGTTACCTTCCTGCGGTGACCCTGATGAGCCGCTGTCGCGTACGTGCAGGACCGGGCGCCCTCGCGAACCATGCTCGACATCGTGCACCGGTTCGATGCGCAGGGCGCGCAGCAGCAGGTTCGACGACTGGTCGAACAGCCGGATCAGCCATCCGAACACCTTCAGGTGCAGCGTCGTCGAGGCCGCGAGCCGGCGGGCGACCGTCTCGGGCCGGGCGATGGCGAGGTTCTTCGGTACCAGTTCCCGAACAGCATCTGCACCACGGTGGCGAACGCGATGGCCGGCACCGCCCCGATACCGATCCCCACGGCGGCCGGCACCCCGGCACCGCCCAGCAGATCCCCGAGCCCCCGGCCGATGAGCGGTTCGGCGACATAGCCGACCAGCAGCCCCGTCACCGTGATCCCGAGCTGGGCGCCCGAGAGCATGAACGACGGACGCCGGGTGACCCGCAGCGCCCGGCCGGCGGCCCGGCCGCCCGCCGCGGCACCGGCTTTCAAGCGGGACCGGTCCACGGCCATGAACGCGAATTCCTGGGCGGCGAAATAGCCTGTCACCGCCGTGATGAGCAAGACGACGACGAGGCCGAGGGCGATGTCGAGTGCGGTCAGCATGAGCGCGTCCCGGTCCGGTGTCGGGGAGGCTCCTCGCCCCGGCGCGCGCCGGGGTGCCGATGCTTGCGCGACGCGCGTTTCATGAACTCGCTTTGCTCAGGGGACGGTTACCGGTGAACCGTGGAATGGTGTCGCGGGTGTCAGACGTTGACGCCGTAGTCGCGGGCGATTCCGGCGAGTCCGGAGGCGTAACCCTGCCCGATGGCGCGGAACTTCCACTCGGCACCATGGCGGTACAGCTCGCCGAACACCATGGCGGTTTCGGTGGAAGCGTCCTCGGACAGGTCGTAGCGCGCCAGCTCCGCCCCGTTGGCCCGGTCCACCACCCGGATGAACGCATTGCGCACCTGGCCGAACGACTGCTGCCGGGCATCGGCGTCGTGGATGGACACGGGAAAGAAGATATTGGTGATCGTCGGCGGGGTGGCCGCCAGATCGACATGGATCACCTCGTCGTCGCCTTCACCCTCGCCGGTGAGGTTGTCGCCGGTGTGCTCGATACTGCCTTCGGGGGAACGCAGCGCTGATCCGGGCGGCCCGGGACGCCGGAGCCCGCCGTATCGTGAAGTTGTCCGCAATCGGCACGGGGGACCCCGAACTCGGGCGGGTCGGGGCCTGGCATCTGCCCGGGGAGGAAGCTGTTCGCGACAGCGGCGTGGACTGGACCGTCCTGCGACCCAGTGCGTTCGCCTCGAACACCCTCGCCTGGGCGAGTGCGCTCCGCGCCGGGCTCCCGGTCTCGAACCTCACCGGCTCCGGCGCGCAGGGAAGTGGTAGACCCGCGCGATGTGGCCGCCGTTGCCACCGAAGCGCTGCTCTCCTCCGCTCATACCGGTCGTGTCTACACGCTCACGGGCCCGGAACTGCTCACCACACACGACCAGGCCGCCACACTCGCCGCCGCGCTCGGACGCCCGGTCGAGGTGGTCGACATCGCCGAGAGTGCCGCCCGGGAACATATGCTCGCCGCCGGGGCCACCACGGAATTCGCGGACGGGGCGCCGGCCGGTCAGGCTTTCGCCCGGGCCGGCGGAAATGCCGTGGTGACCGGCGAGATCGGCGAAGTCCTCGGCCGGCCGGCGCGTACCTACGCCGACTGGGTCGCCGACCACGTTTCGGCATTCGGTGACGTGCCGCCGATGCGCAACTGGCGTTCGTACTGACGCGGGCCGCGTGGGGCGTCGTCGTCGCCGGTCCGCGTGCGGGTCAGGCCCCGGCGAGCGGGCGGATATCTGCTGGCTGCCGGCACCACCGCCGGTGAACTCATCACCCCAGGTCGTCGGTATCGCCCTGGCCACCGCGCGCTTTCCGACCCGGCCGCGGAGACAGATCGGCTCCTGCGGCTCACCGTGGCGGGCCTGAGCCTGTAACGCGACACCAGCCGGGCGCGGTGGCCCGGGCGCCGGCCGCTACCCGGGACCGGTTTCGTCCAGCCGGGCCACCAGTGTCTTCGGGGCGACGGTGCGGTAGGCGGAGGTCTCGGGGAGCACAGTGCACAGTCCGCGCGACCTGATCAGTGGCGTTTCGGCCATGGTGTCGCCCTGGCAACGCGCACCGACGATTTTCGTGGCACGCCGCCCGCCCGTGCTGCCGATTCGATGTCTGGACGGGCGGGCTCAATTGCCCGCGCGCCGACGGTATCCGCGCTGCCGACAGGTCGGCCCGCAGTAGCGGGCGGGCCGGCCGGTGGTCCGATCCCGCAAGCGGGTACCGCATTCCGCGCAATGGCGGACGCGACCCGTTTCGTGACGACGCGGCACCGTACTGTCACGGAACTCGGCTCCTTCCGTGACGATCGTGGTCCGCACGACGTCGAGCAATTGCCGGACGAGCCGGGCGCCGCGCGCCCGGCTGCGGTGCGCGGACCGGATCGCGGCGCCGCCGACGGTCAGCGCGGTCAGATCGGCAACCTGTATCTCGGCGTCCACCGCACCGGCCCGTTGCGCGTGGTGCAACAGGCGTCGCAGCGCCTCGTCGAACTGTTGCGCCGCGGTGGTGAGCAGGGCATGCGGCCAGCTCTGATCAGCGGTCAGCGCATCGCAGACCTGTTTGCGGCCCGCGGTTTTCTCGATCACCTCGAGCAGGAAACCGAACAGCGCGTCGCCGGGCGCGGCCGATTCTGCCCACCGGTCGGCCGCCCGGGCGAGACTCGCGACATGTTCGGCGAGTACCGCCTCGATCAGAATTTCCTTACTGGGGAAATGCCGGTACACCGTCCCGGCGCCCACGCCCGCGCGCTGGGCGATCCGGCCGATCGACACCTCCGGCCCGTCCTCGGTGAACACGCGCACGGCGGTCTGCAGGACGAGCTCTCGATTGCGCCGGGCGTCGGCGCGTTCACTATTGGGAGCCGGTGGTGCCGTCATGTCACGTATTCCTTGTCCGGGAGAGGGAAACGGGCGAAGTATTCCGGATCATGTCAGTATCCACCTGCAAGGGAGGGGACGCCGTGCGTACCGATTCCGATTCTCCGATTCTCGTCACCGGTGCCACCGGTCGGCAGGGCGGCGCCACCGCGCGGCGCCTGCTGGCCGCGGGCCGGCCGGTGCATGCCCTGGTCCGTGATACCGAGGCCCCGGCCGCGCTCGCGCTGACCGCCGCGGGCGCCCGGCTGGTGCGCGGAGATTTCGACGACCTGTCCGGCCTGGCGCGCGCACTGGAAGGCGTCGCCGGCGTATTCGGCATACCGCCCGTCGCGTTGGGGCCGTCCGGCGTCGATACCGAACTCGAGGCGGCACGTGGCCGGGCGCTGATCGATGCGGCAGTGGCGGCGGGGGTCGAGCAGGTCGTGTTCAGCACGGTCGCCTCGACCTCGACCTCGGCGCCGTGGCCGGGCGGGGCCGGGAAGCGGGCGATCGAGGAGTATCTCCTCGACCGAGTCGCCGTGCCGACGGTGCTGCGACCGGTCCGATTCATGACCAACTATCTCGGAGTCGCGGTGGCCGGTATCGACGGCATATCCCGTGGTGTGCATCGGCATCTGTTCCCGCCCCACGAGCCGATGCAGATCATCGCGGTGGAGGATATCGCCGAATTCGCTCTCCTCGCCTTCACCGACCCGGCCCGTTTCGCCGGACGCACACTGGAACTCGCGGGAGACCAGCCGACCCCGGTCGCGGCCGCCGCCGCGATCAGCGAGGCCACCGGAATCGCGGTGCGGTACGAGCAGCTCACCGACGACGAGGCCGCGGCGCTCGGCACCGAGATCGCCGCGGTGCGCACGGGCTGGCGCGACGGTCACCGCTGGCACGCCGATATCGAAGCTCTCCGCGTGATCCACCCCGGCCTGCGTACCTTCGGTGACTGGCTCGCCGAATCCGGCGCCACCGTGCTCCGGGATCATCTCACCGCCGCCGGCATCGAATCCGTGCGGTAGACCCGTGGCGGCCCGGAGCGCTCATCGGCTCTCGTGTTGACGCACCGGTTTCCACGCCGGGCATCGACCGCGCCTCGTGCCGGCCTTCGCTGCCGCCTGGGCCGGCCGGGCGCGCAACGTCTTCGCGGAGGCGCCGAGGTCGCCACGACGGTGCTCGGTGTCGTGAGCGCTGGTGCGGTGCGCCGGAGCCGCGACCATGACCCCCGATCGGTGGGCTCAGACCTCCGGAATCGATGGGTCGCCGATCTCTACGGGATTGGACGGATCCGCGCTCCACTGCGACCAGGAACCGGGAAACAGGCTCGCGTCCCGCCCAGCAGCGGTGAGTGCCGCGACAGCGATCGCGGCTGTCACGCCCGAACCGCAGTAGACGGCCGGCGGCCGCGCCGGATCGCCGGCCGGATACCGGGCGAGGATTTCCTCGTCCGGGAGAAAACGGCCGGACTCGTCGAGCAGTGCCGTCGCGGGAACATTGCGTGCCCCCGGGATATGGCCGGCCACGGGATCGACCGGTTCGTTCTCGCCCCGGTACCGCTCCGGGGCCCGGACATCGACGAGCGATCCCTGTGCGGCGATATCGGCCAATTCCTCCGCCGTCACGACATCGCGCGCACCGGTGTAGAGGTCCGGCCGGTTTACGGTGGCGTCGCCGGGCGCCGGGATCACCTGGCCGCTCTCGAGGGCACCGCCGAACTCCCGCCAGGCCGGCAGACCGCCGTCGAGGATGCGGACCTGCGGCAGTCCGGCGGCGGTGAGCACCCACCAGGCGCGCGCCGAACCGGCGCGATTCCAGTCGTCGTAGACCACCACCGGGATGCCGTCGCGGACGCCCCAGGCCCGCAGACTCCGTTGCAGTGCGGCACCGTCGGGTAGCGGGTGGCGACCGCGGCCGGTCACCGAGTGGTCGGACAGTTCGCTGTCCAGGTCGACGTAGACGGCGCCGGGCAGGTGGCCGGCGCGGTAGTCGGCGCGCCCGTCGGGGCGGTCCAGCCGCCACCGCACATCCAGCAGCGTCACCTCGGTTCCGGACGCGAGCGTCGCCGCCAGTTCGGCGGCGGTAGTGAACACTTCGGCACGAGTAGTCATCGAATGGTCTCCACCTCTGTGGCTTGCCGTCACGGGCTGTCCCGCCACGGGCGACCGGTGCGGATCGGTCGGCGATGGCACAGCGGATGCTAGCAGCGGTCCGAGCGGGTACCGGCTGCCGCGATCCCGGCGTCGCGTCGTGACCGTCCTGTCATGATTCGAATCTGTGCGAAGCGAACTCGGCGCCGCACACCGCGGGAGCACGAGTCCGTGGCCGTTGTAACCGCCGGGCCGGCAGCAGCCCGGGCGACGCCCGGAACTGCTCGCGAGCGATGGGCGGGCGCAACTGTTCGCCGGTAGCTCATCGGTGACCCTCGGAGCCGGTGGCCGGTATGTCTCCCCTCGACAGCTGGATCCGGGCTACCAGGGCCCGGTGATCCGCGCCGGGCAGGCCCACAGTTTCGACCGCCACCGCGCGTCCGCCCGCGGTCAGAATGTGGTCGATGCCGACGAGCGGCGGCCACCGCTTATCGGTCGGGTAGGTGACCAGGTGCCCGGCCCCCGCCTGTACGGCGGCGTCGGCGAACCGGCCGGATGACAGCGCGCGGTACTGCGCATGGTCGTAGGTCGCGTTGAAGTCACCGCCGACGACCACCGGCCGGTCCGCGGGCGCCTGTCCGAGGATCGCGCGCAGCCGCGACAACTCGTCCGCCCACACCTGTGTCCCGTACACCGGCGGTACCGGATGGAACGCGTACACCGCCACCGGCCCGATCTCCGGGATCGCCGCGGTCGCCGAGAGCTGGTTCAGCACGAACCCGTCGTACTCGACGGTGTCGGAGAGCGGGGGGGTGCTCCAGATCCCGGTTCCGGCCGCGGTCCGGCCGGGGGAGAGGTAGCGATGGGGCAATGCCGCGTCGAGTCCGGCCCGGCCGAGTGCCGCGACCGCCGCGGGGGTGAGTTCGTCGACGGTGAGTATCTCGACCTTCCGGGCGCGTACCTCGTCGACCAGCGCCCGCGGATCCGCGCCGTCGAAGAGGAGATTGGCCTGCATCACGGTCACCGTGCGGCCGTGGTCGTCACCCTGACCGCCGGTGTAGAGGGGGGCCTGCGTCCAGATTCCGGCGGCGGCGACCACCCCGGCCAACCCCGCACCGCCCCAGCGCCGCCCGGCGGCGAAGACCGCCACCCCGACGAGCGCGGAACCCATCAGATACGGCGCGCCCGAGGCCGCGAGCACCAGCAGGCGGGAACTCGAGCGACTGAAGTGCAGACCCACCCCGGCGGCTCCCGCGAGGGTGGCCGCCCAGGCCGACGCCGCGATACCCACTCGAACCGATTTCCACCTCATATCCGACAGCCAAGCACACGGTCCGCGCGCGAATCCGGCCGTTCCGGCGTTCGGCGCGGGCCGCTCGGCTCGGCCGGGCGCGCGATGCCGATGCCGGGCGGCGGTCTGCCGCCGTGGTATCGCCTCGAACACTGCTGTCGCGGTAGCGGTCAGGACTTTTCGGAGGCGTCCCGGTCGGCCGGGGCGGTCTGCTACCGCGGCATCGCCTCCCCCTTCGCTGCCGCGGTGATGGTCCGGTTCGCGGGAGGCGTTCCGCTCAGCCGGGCGGTACGAGTTCCGCGGCGATCGTGCGCCCACCGCACGGATTCCGTACCGGGCGAACAGGGTTGTCGCGGTGTCGAGCAGGCGTTGCGCGGGCGCTGGTCTGCCGCGGTGGTACTCGATCGCCGCTGACCGGCCCGGGCAGGGGCAAGTGATCAGGAATCGAGAAGCGCTGGTCATAGCGCCGCCATTAACGTCGTCCGCACCGACATTCGCACGGCAGAGCGCCGGACCGCGAATTTCTTCCGAGGAGGACACAATGAGCTGGAACGGGCCGATCCGGCGGACGCACCGCGCGCTGGTTCCGATCTTCACGGCGACCCTGGTGATCACCGTGGTCGTCCTGGCCTTGCAGGGTCCGGAGTGGGTGTCCTATCTACCGCTTCCGCCACTGGCCTTCCTGTTCCTGTCCGGCGTCTATCTGTTCGTGCGACCTCTTGTCGCGGCCCGGCGCGGTGGCGCGGCCGCGGACTTCGCGCGGCGGGCGGACGCGGGATCGCCGGGCCGGTCGGCCGCGTACCGCGTCCGGCGACTGCACCGCTGGTCCGCCTTCGCCTTCACACTGACCGTGCTGGCGACTATCGTCGCGCTGTCGCTGCCGGAGCCCATCGTGTGGGTCTCCTATCTGCCGCTGATTCCGCTCGCCCTGCTCTTCTTCTCCGGGCTTTACCAGTTCGCCCTGCCGTACCTCGGTGCGCGCCGCCGCTCTGCCGAGGTGACCGGCCGCCGGACCCCGGTGGGCTGAGGCGCTCGTACCGGATCGCCGGGAGCCTGTCGCCGACGTCGGTTCGCTGCGCCGCCGGAACACGCCTGCCCGAGCGTTCACACGAGGCCCGCCGCACGGACATCGAGCGAATCGGCGTGCGCACCGACCTCAGCGGTAGAGGCCGACCAGGGCGCGCGCGGCCGCATCGACGATCTCATCCGGGGACGCCCGCAGGGTGCCGTCGAGCCAGGCGGTGACAAGTTCGGCCATACCGCCGACGAAGAGCAGGCCGGCGGTTTCGTCGGCGTTCTCGCTGCGGTCGCGCGGGCCGAAGAATTCCCGCGCCTCCAGCGCCGACTGATGGGCGAGGTGGCGCAGGAGTTCGGTGCGGCGCCGGCGCAGTTTCGGGACAGCGACCGACTCCACGATGGCGACCCGGCCTTTGCGTGGATCGTCGAGCAGCAGTTGGACGAATGCGCGGATCGAGGCCCGGGCACGCGCGGCCGGGTCCGCGCCGGCGTGCTCGGCGGCCCGGCGGCTGATCTCCTCGATCTCCGCCGCGATCCCGTCCATCACCGCTTCGAGCAAGGCGTCGAGCCCGCGGAAGCTTTCGTAGAAGTAGCGCTCGCTCAGTCCCGCCGCGGCGCAGACGGCGGTCATCGTGGTCCGCGTCTCCGGGTCTGCCCAGACGGTCAGACCCGCTTCGAGTAGCCGGGCGCGGCGTTCGGCGGCGCGATCGGCCGCGCTGACGCCCCGGTAGACCCCCGACTGCACGGCCACGTCCTCAGCATGCCACAGGAAACGGCAAATCAAGGTTGACAGGACGTCCTTCCTGAATCAGGCTGGGCGTGACCACCGCCACACCAGCACCGAGGTGAGTAGATGAAGGCCGAGGCCCTGGAGCCACGCGAGGAAGCCGCTACGACGGGGCCGGCGGCTACGCGGCCGATCCCGGTCCAGCACCGCGACGACCGCGGATTACCCCTGCTCGGGCAGGTGCTGGAGTACGCCAAGGATCCGGTCGCGCTGTGCCGCGGCCGCTGGGAGCGCTACGGCCCGGTCGCACCGTTCCGCGCGCTCGGTAAGAACGCGGTGATGCTGCTCGGGCCCGATGCCTGCGGCGCGGCACTACAGAACAAGGACAAGGCGTTCGCCAATGAGCCGGCCTGGTCCGAACTCGTGGGCCCGTTCTTCCACCGCGGTCTCATGCTCATCGATTTCGAGGAACACCTGGCGCACCGGCGGATCATGCAGGAGGCCTTCACGAGAACCCGCCTCGAGGCCTATACGCAGCGCCTGCACCCGGCCATCGAACAGGGTGTGGCGGCGTGGGAGGAAGGCACCGAGTTCCCGTCGTACTGGAAACTCAAGCAACTCACCCTGGATATCGCCGCAGATTTGTTCATGGGCGGCGTGCAGGACACCGGGCAGGCCGAAATGGACCGGATCAACAGGGCGTTCATCGCCTGTGTGCAGGCCGCGGCCGGGATCGTCCGGATCAACGCGCCGTTCACCCGGTGGGGCCGGGCCTATCGCGGCCGTAAAGTGCTCGAGGACTTCCTCCGCCACTACCTGCCCGCCAAACGCGCCCGGCAGACCGACGATATCTTCTCGGTGCTCTGCCACGTCGAGAACGAGGACGGCGAGCGGTTCGGTGACGACGACGTGGTCAACCATATGATCTTCCTGATGATGGCGGCCCACGACACCTCCACCATCACCACTTCCACCATCCTGCAGTATCTCGGGCAGCATCCGGACTGGCAGGAGCGTTGCCGGGCCGAAGCGCTCGCGCTCGGGCCGGCGCCCTCGATGGCCGAGCTGGACAAGCTGGTCTCGATCGATCTGGTGATGCGGGAGGCGCTGCGCCTGCGGGCTCCGGTCCCGGTGCTGGTCCGGTACGCGGTGAAGGACACCGTGGTCGAAGGCGTTCGTATCCCTGCCGGTACCGATGTCATCGTGGGTATCCAGTTCACCCATCTCATGGAGGACTACTGGACCGATCCGCTGTCCTTCGACCCCGACCGGTTCGGCCCCGAACGCCGCGAGGACAAATCGCACCGTTTCGCGTGGGAACCGTTCGGCGGCGGTGTACACAAATGCATCGGAATGTATTTCGGAGGTCTGGAGGTGAAGGCGATCATGCACAGGTTGTTGCGTGAATACCACTGGACCGTCGATCCCGGCTACGTGCCGCCGATGGACTACCATTCGCTCCCGTTCCCCAAGGACGGCCTGCCGATCACCTTGATCCGTAACTGAACCGCCGGCGGTCCGCCGCCCGGCGTGGCTTCGAGCGAAATTCTCCCCGAGGACTCGCGAGCGGGACCCGCAACTCCGCGCGCTACACGAGTACACGTTCCCCTCGGCGTGGCGCACGGTACTGCGGCTCGGGGCCGGTCGTGCGTGACCACCCGAGCCGTGCGCCGGCGAAAAGGGTCGCTACGGGGTCTCGCCGATTCACCGCCGTGTTCGTTTCTTGCCCTGTACGCCTATCGACGACGCGGGTAACCCGGAATACGCTGGATATCATCCACCGTAACCGTGGTCTGTCCCATTTCTGGGGTCTCTGGTCTCGGCCGCTTCCGTCGTGAGGTGTAGCGGTACCCGAGACGGCGAGGAGTGAGCATGAAAGGCGGAGCAAGAATTGCGTTAGGGGTGGGAATCGGATATTTCCTGGGTCGTACCCGCAAAATGCGCTGGGCGATGGGACTGGCGGGCGCGGCGATGTCCAAACGATCCACGGGGCTCGCGGGTGAGCTACTCGAACGCGGCACATCGACGCTGGGTGGCACCAAGGAGCTGACCAAGATCACCGATACCGTGCGGGGCGAGCTGCTGGGGGCGGTGCGGTCGGCGGCAGTGACGGCGGCGAGCAACCGCCTCGACGCGCTGAACGAGCGGCTGCAATCACCCGTGCCGACCGAGGACGAGGAGGAGGACGGCGGCGGCCGTCGGCGGGCCGCCGCGACGGAGGAGGACAGCGAGCCCGAGTCGAGTGAGGCGGACGAGACGGCCGACGAAGAGCCCGAGGAATCTCCGGACGAAGAAGAAGCCGAAGAACCCGCACCCCGGCCGCGTGCCCGCCGGACGACCGCGACCAAGTCCTCCCGGTCCGGTACTCGCACGTCGACCCGGTCGGCCGACTCCGGCGAGAGCGGCACGACCGCGTCGCGTGGACGGCGCGCCGGAGCCGCTACCGACAAAGCGCCCGTGCGGCGGACGAGGCGGTGATCAGGTATGGCAAAAGTACTGCGTGATACCGTCTCGGGCGTCGGCAAAGCGGCCACCGGTACCGCCGACCGGGCGACCGGGGCGGCGAAATCGGCCGGTTCGACGGCCCGGACGACCGCGGAACAGGGAAGTCCCGGCGATCTGCTCCGGCAGTCGGTGCAGAATCTCGCCGGAACCCTCGCCCAACGTGCCGTGTCCGGTCTGTCCGGCGGAGTATCGGGTGCGGCCGGTCGGCTGAACGAATATGCCGAAGGCCAGGGTGGCGGCAATCTGCTCGCGGCGCTGACGGGAGTCGAGAAGCTCTCCGAGGGCGCTTCCCCGATGCGAGCGGTCATGAGCGCGGGAATGAGCAAACTCGGGAAGTCGGTCAAGGACACAGTGTCCTCCGCCAAGGACGCAATCACCGGCGGAGGCGGCAAGGGCGGCAAGGGGAAGAAACTCAAACTGGCCAATATCGTCGAGCACATCGATATCGGTGCCGAAGTCGAACTCGTCTACGACCAGTGGACCCAGTTCGCCGAATTCCCGAGGTTCATGAAGAAGGTCGAACAGGTCGAACAGGTCGCCGATGAGAAACTCTCCTGGACCGGGCGCGTGTTCTGGTCGCGGCGGATCTGGGAGTCCACGATTCTCGAACAGGTGCCGTTCGAGCGGATCATCTGGCGATCCAAAGGGGCCAAAGGCTATATCGACGGCGCGGTCACCTTCCATGAACTGGGCCCGCACTTCACCCGGGTTCTGGTGGTTCTGGAATATCATCCGCAGGGCGTGTTCGAGAAGACCGCCAATATCTGGCGCGCGGCCGGGCGCCGCTGCCGTCTGGAACTCAAGCATTTCGAGCGCTACGTCATGACCGAGGCGGTGTTGCGCCCCGACGACATCGTGGGCTGGCACGGGGAGATCCGCGACGGCGAGGTCGTCGAGGACGACGAGACCGCGCGACGTCGGGAGCAGGAGGAGGCCGAGGGCGAGGACACGGAGGGAGAAGGCGAGGGCGCGGAGGACGAAGGCGCCGCGGATGAGGAACCCACGGACGAGGACGAAGAGGACGAAGAGGAAGACGAAGAAGAAGCGGACGAGGACGAAGAGCGCGGAGACGAGGAGGGCGGCCCCGACGACGAAGAGGCCGAGGACAGCACGGAAGACGAGGACCGCGAGGCCCGGCCGTCGCGTCGCGCGCGTACCGACCGCCGTGCCGCCGCACCGCGCCGTTCCCGCACACCGCGAGGAGCGAGGACATGACCATAGAACCCGCGGGTGGCGGCGGTAGTGGCGCAGTCGCCCGTCCGAATTCATCCGGACTGGCCGAGGTCGTCGACACCATCCTCGACAAAGGACTGGTCGTCGACGCGTTCGTCCGGGTCTCCCTGGTCGGTATCGAACTGGTGACCATCGATGCCCGCGTGGTGGTCGCCAGCGTCGACACATATCTGCGTTTCGCCGAGGCCGTCAACCGTCTGGAGATCTCCAGTAACGAGCCCAAGGGACTCACCGACCTGGTGGGCGATGTCACCGAAGGCGCGGCCGAGCACAAGACGAAAGGCGCCATCGAAGCGGCAGGGAAGAAGGTGCAGGACTTTCTCGGGGACGTGCAGGACCAGCGCCAGACCTCCCGGGCCTCCAAACGAGGGGAGCGCTGATGTCCACCGCGAGCACCACCACCGAAAGCGATCCCGACCAGCGGACCGGGGTGTACGTCTACGGCATCGTGACCGCCGATGTGGAGCCGGAACCGCACGCCCAGGGTGTCGGTGACCCACCCGCCGAGATCGCCGTCGTACGGCACGGCGATATCGCCGCACTGGTCAGTGAGGTAACGCTCGACCGCCCGCTGGGCATGCCCGACGATCTCACCGCGCACGCGCGCCTGCTGGACGGGACGGCCGCTGTCGCCCCGGTGCTGCCGCTGCAGTTCGGCGGTGTCGTCACCGATACCGAAGCGGTGGAGAAGGAGCTGCTCGCTCCCAACCACGACCAGTTCCGCAGCGCGCTGGACGATCTGGAAGGCCGCGCCCAGTACGTGATCCGAGGACGCTACACCGAGAACACGGTGCTCCAGGAGATCCTGGACGAGAACGCCGACGCGGCACGATTGCGCGCGGAGATCCGCGACAAACCCGAAGACGCCACCCGGAACGCGCGAATCGAGCTGGGCGAGATCATCAATCGAGAGATCGAGGCCAAACGCGACGCGGACACCCGCCGGGTGGCGGCCGTCCTGAGCGATCTCGATCCGACCGTGCGGGAACGTCAGCCCACACACGAAGAGGAGGCGGTGCACCTCGCCGTGCTGCTCGACCTGTCCCGGGAGGACGATCTGCTGCACGCGCTGACCGAACTCGGCGAGGAATGGGACGGACGGGTCCGGCTGAACCTGCTCGGCCCGATGGCGCCCTATGATTTCGTCACCGTCGGCGAAGCCCCGGGGTGACGAAATGGGACTGCTGTCGTCGATCGTCCTGTTGCCGCTGGCTCCGGTCCGCGGGGTGATCTGGCTGGGTGAAGTGATCCAGGAGCAGGTCGATCAGCAGTGGCGCAGTCCGGCCGCCGTCCGGCGCGATATCGAGGAGATCGAGGAAGCCGCCGCGGCGGGCGACATCTCCGAGGACGAGCGGGACCGGGCGTTGCGGGAGGTTCTCTCCCGGATCCGGCGTCCTGGCGGGGGCCTCCCGCCTGCCGGTGAGCGGAGACAGCCACTATGAGCCGCAGGTCGACCACCGACGACGCCGCGGATGTCGATCCGGAGCCGGACCACCCGCTCACCGCCAGGGAGGCCGCGGCGGCGGCGATCGAACACCTGCGGGAGCTGACGTCGAAATCGGTGGAGGGAGTGACCTCGATGGAGCCGCTCGACGACGGCAGACTGGTGGAGATCGAGGTGCTCGAGGACCATCGCATCCCCTCGTCGGCGGATATGCTCGCGCTCTACGAAGTGGAGATCGACTTCGACGGGAATCTGCTGGCCTACCGCAGAACCGCCCGCTACGCGCGCGGTAGCACCGAGATCGGCGGAAGAGGCCGGCGATGACGGTGGTCGGAAGTGGTGGGTCCTATGAGCCGCAGCCCTACGGTGGCGGGCACCAATCGACCAACCTCGCCGATATTCTCGAACGGGTCCTCGACAAAGGGCTGGTCATCGCGGGCGATATCCAGGTGAACCTGCTCGATATCGAATTGCTCACCATCAAACTGCGACTGGTGGTCGCGTCCCTGGAGACCGCCAAGGCCGTGGGTATCGACTGGTGGGAGACCGACCCGTGGCTCAACAGCAAGGCTCGCACGCTGGAGCGGCAGGATCGTGACCTCGAACTGGAGAACCGCGAGTTACGGGATCGGATCGCCGAACTCGAAGCCGGCCGAAACCGGCGCGAAGCCGTCGAAGAGCGGCGCGAATCGCGGGAGAGCGATCCGCCGTGACCGGTGGGACCGGTGTCTGGCTGTATGCGGTGACGGCGGCCGCGGATGCCGCCGCGGGGTTCGACGGGCTCACCGGAGTGGCCGGTGAACCGGTCCGGGTCGTGATCTCCGAGCCGCTCGCCGCGCTGGTGGGTTCGGTACCGCTCGACGTGTTCGGGGCGCAGCCGCTGAGCCGGAACCTGGAAGATCTGGACTGGCTGGCCGCCACCGCCCGCGCCCACGATGTGGTGGTTTCCGCCGCGGTGCGCCGGGCCCCGTCGGCGCCGTTGCGGCTGGCGACCGTCTTTCTCGACGACGAGCGGGTGCGGGAGCTGCTCCGGGACCGGCAGGCGGATCTGGAGGCGGCGCTGGTCCTGGTCAGCGGTCGCACCGAATGGGGCGTGAAGGTCTACGGAGATCGCGCCGCACTGACCGCGGCCGTGGCCGAGGCCCGCGCCGAAGATACCGCGAAAGGCGCGGGCGCCGCCTATCTGGCCCGTCGCCGCGCTCAGCTGTCCGCCCAGGAGACCGTGGAACATGATGCGGCCCAGCGTGCGGAGGCCGTCCATATCCGGTTGAGCCGTCGCGCCGCGGCCGGTCGCCGGCAGCCGACCACCGATCCCGCGCTGAGTGGTCGCAGTGATTGGATGGTGCTCAACGGGACCTACCTGGTCGACGACGAACGCGCCGGGGATTTCGCCGCGGCCGTCGACGCGCTCGCTGCCGAATTCCCCGGTATCCGGCTCGAACTCACCGGCCCGTGGCCTCCGTATTCGTTCGCGGGTGTGGAACGCGAGCCGCGGTGAACAGCGTCGACAGCGAGCGCCGCATCGCACTGGTCGACCTGCTGGACCGGGTGCTGGCGGGTGGGGTCGTCGTCACCGGCGATATCAAGCTCGCCATCGCCGATGTCGACCTGGTCCAGATCTCGTTGCGGGCGCTGATCTCTTCGGTCAGCACACTGTACGGGCCCACGCAGGAGCCACCCTGATGACCGAATTCGACGGTATCTCACCACGTATCGACACCGATCCCGAATCGGTGGAACGCGGCCTGGTCACGCTCGTGCTCACCCTGGTGGAACTGCTGCGTCAGTTGATGGAACGGCAGGCCCTGCGGCGGGTCGATGCCGGCGATCTGAGCGAGGAGCAGGTCGAGCGCATCGGCACCACCCTGATGCTGCTCGAGCAGCGAATGGACGAGCTGCGCGAGCATTTCGGCCTCACCCCCGAAGACCTCAATATCGACCTCGGCCCGCTCGGTCCGCTCCTTCCGGAGAACCCCTCCGGCAGGTGAGCGGAACGGATCTGCCCGGTCATCGCGCGCCGGCCCACCGATTCCGGGGCACCGAACCCGCCGTCCGCGCATAGAATTCGCTGATGGTTCCCGCCGCCAATCTGCTGGCCTTCGTGGCCGCCGCCACCCTCATCGTCGTGGTTCCCGGGCCCGGCGTGCTGTTCACCATCGGGCGCGCACTCACCCTCGGGCGCCGCGCGGCGTTGGTCTCGGTCCTGGGTCACTCGCTGGGTGTCCAGATCGCCCTGTTGTTCGTCGCGGTGGGATTGGGCACGGTGCTGACGGCCTCGGCCACCGCCATGGCGATCGTCAAGGTGGCGGGTGCGCTGTACCTGATCCATCTCGGGGTCCAGGCCATCCGGGAGCGGAAGGCGCTGCGCGAGGTGCTGGGTGCGCCCGTGGCGCCGGCGAGTGGGCGCCGGGTGTTCCGGCAGAGCGTGGTCGTCGGCGTCACCAACCCGAAGGCGATCGTATTCTTCGCCGCGGTGCTACCCCATTTCGCCGATCAGGCCTCGGGTTCGCTGCCACTGCAGCTGCTGGTGCTGGGCTCGATATTCCTGGTGATCGCGCTGATATGCGACAGCGCCTGGGCGTTGCTCGCCTCCGCGGCGCGCAACTGGTTCGCGCGGTCGCCGAAGAGGCTGGAAGCAGTCGGGGGTGCGGGCGGGGCGCTGATCGTCGGGCTCGGCGCGTCGGTCGCGATGGAGCAGGGCGTCTCCGGTCGCTGAATATCGAGTGAGCCGCGTTCGCCCCTCTTGCGTCCGCTCAGCGGCAGGACTCGGGGTCCGCCCGGGCTACCCTGCCATCTCATCGCCCCGGGAACAGTGGGACCGATGCCGGCCACAATCGAGCACTTTGTCGTGGGCCCTCTCCGATCCGGGGAGCAGGTCAGGAGCGGTGGGGGAGCGCGGCATTCATCACCCGGCTCGCGGTGACCTTCACCGAATCCGGCAGGACATGCGCAACCGTGGCCATCGCACGGGTCCCCAGCGATCCACCGACGACCTTCTGCTTGTCCTGGAGCAGTGCGTCCACCCCTTGTCGCGCCACCCGTGCCGGATCCTCTTTGGGGCCGCGCCCCATGGGGGTGTCGAGGAGACCGGCGCGGCGGAAGAAGTCCGTATCGGTCGGTCCCGGCATCAGCGCGGTCACGGTCACCCCGGTATCACGCACTTCCTCGCGCAGCGCCTCGGCGAAGGACTGGATGAACGATTTCGACGCGTGATAC
Organism: Nocardia sp. NPDC002869; assembly: GCF_046764065.1. Classification (NCBI taxonomy): domain Bacteria; kingdom Bacillati; phylum Actinomycetota; class Actinomycetes; order Mycobacteriales; family Nocardiaceae; genus Nocardia; species Nocardia sp. NPDC002869. The sequence goes on along the minus strand of NZ_JBKOOL010000018.1, from coordinate 32,444 downwards.
ACCGCCTGTCCGGCGCCGGGCATCATCGCCGCGACCGAGGAGGTGAACAGCAGTCCACCGGTGTCACGCCGCACCATATCGCCCAGCGTCAGCTTGGCCAGGTGCACGGTCGAGCGCACATTGAGCGCGATGAGGTCGAGTTCGTCGTCGAGGTCGGTCTCGGCGAAGTTGCCCCCGCGACCGACCCCGGCGTTGAGCGCCACCGCGTCGAGCGGCCGTTCGTCCTGGGTCGCCGCGGAATACACCTGTTCCACACCTTCCGGCGTGCGCAGATCGGCCTGGACCGCCCGCACCTCGATCCCGGGGCGGCGGACGGTGTCGGCCGCGGCCTCGATCTCCGCGTCCTCCGCGGCCATGACCACGTCATAGCCGCGGTCGGCGAACACGGTGGCGAGTTCCAGGCCGATACCGCTCGAGGCGCCGGTCACGAGGGCGAGGGGATGTGTCGTGGTCATCTGCGGCGGCTACCCAGGTTCCCGCGGATCATGCCGCCATGCCACGCCGGCATCCGGTCAGCTGTCGCGGTTGTATCCGAGTTCCTCGACGATCGGGTTGGGCGGGACCTCTATCTCCTGCTCCGCCAGGCCCGGATGGTGGTGGGTGCGCCGTTGGGCGGCCCGGTCCGCCGGCGACCGCCGCGGCTCGAGGTTCACCGACTGCAGAACTTCCTGCAGATTGCCGTAGGTCTCCGGGGGGATCGCCTTCAGCGCGCGCACCGTGTCGTTATCGGCGTGCGCCCGGGTCGCGCAGTGCACCAGTTCCGGTTTCTCGGCCGGAAAATCAGCGGCGGACAATGCCGCCCGGACTCGATCCGCGTCGGTTGCGACCATCGTCGTCCTCCTTGTTTCGCCTCGACGGTCGGGTGTGTGCGGTGGCGCGATACCCACCCCGCCCGCCACTAACCCGAAACGCGGAAGTGCGTCAGCAGGTCACGTGGATATCGGCGGTCGAGTCGAACGAGACGTGTACGTGGTCGTAGTGATTGGCGGTGGGATCGCCGCGATCCTCCATATAGGACCAGCCGCTGCCGTCGTTGTACCGCTGCTGCCAGATCACATAGGTCACGCCGAAGCGCTCTTTGTTGGCCAGCACGAAGTCGGCGATCGCGTCGCCGCGGGCCGGATCGTAGGTCATGAAGTCGAGTGCCAGACCCGCTCCGTGATCGCCGTCGTAGCGGCCGTTGGCGCCCCCGATATCGCCGACGCCGAACGTCTTGTCGATCAGGTTGCCCACCTGCGCCACCTGCGGACGCGCACCGGCGAGTTCGGTCGAGCACGCGATGGCAGGAGGCGGGGGCGGCGCATGCCGTTTCGCGTAGCGGGCGGGCTCCGGAGGTCGCTTCCTCGGGGCCGCCGGTGCCGGTGTACCGGGCGGGGCCGGCGTCGTCTCCGGAGCCCGGCCGATGCCGGCCACCGGTATCGGCGCGTCCGCCGCGTGCGTCGGCGTCTCCGTAGTTTTGTCGCGGTCGGCGGTGGGCACGGCCGCCGCTTCGACCGCGGCCGCGGCGGGTTGCGTATCCGGGCCGGGGCGCGCCGTTACGGACAGTGCGATCACCGCCGTCGCCGCGATCGCGCTTCCGGCCAGCGGAGCGATCTTTCGGGCTCGGGCCGGTTTGCGGTGTTGACCAGGCATAATGGTGGCTACTCGTAACGCTCGGCGACAAGATCACTGTTAGATTACGAAAGGGTCGCGGAAATGTCACGGTCGCTGACGCATATGGGTCACGGCCCGTCCGGTTCGGGCACGTCCGCGTGATTCCGCCGGTCGAGCGGCCACTTCCGTGGACCGGACCTCATACGACCTCCCGCCCACCGCACGCCGCTCACCTGTTATGGTCGAATTCGTTCTGACACGGGGTGCTCCGCGAATGCGGGGCTGAGAACATACCCGAGAACCTGTCCAGGTAATGCTGACGAAGGAATGTCTTGGCTTCACGCGCGCGCACCACCGAATCCGGCAGATTCACCGAACACCTCTGGGATCGGACGAAAGATCTGCGCGGTGCCATCGATGAGCTCGAATTCCTGCGCCGGCTCGGCGACGGCACCCTCCCGCTCGAGGTGTTCCGCACCTACGTGGAGCAGGATTCGCTGTATCTCGCCGGTTATTCGAAGGTGCTGGCCCTTCTCTCGGCCAAGTCTCCCGACGCGCAGGCCGCGCAGTTCTGGGCGGGTTCGGCCGCCACAGCGGTCGCCGTCGAGGCGAAACTGCACCACGACCTGCTCGAGGACAGCCGGCTCCCCGCGCGGGAGGGCGAGCCGGAACCGTCCACCGCCTGCCTGGGATACGTCTCCTACCTCATCGCCACGGCCGCGACCGAGTCCTACGCCGTGGGCGCGGCAGCCGCGCTGCCGTGTTTCTGGATCTATGCCGAGGTCGGCCGTGACCTGGCCGCGAGTGCGGCGGAAGTCCTCGCGGCCGACCCCGGCCACCCGTACGCCCAGTGGGTGTCCACCTACGGCGCCCCGGAGTTCCAGGAGTCCGCGGCCGCGGCCCGGTCGTTCGTCGACGCGGCGGCCGCGGCGGCCGGCGAGCGGGACCGTGCGGCGATGGCGACAGCGTTCACCGTGGCCACCCGATACGAGCTGATGTTCTGGGACACCGCCCTGCATCCCCAGCCCTGGCCCGCCGCATGAGCGGCCGCCTGCGCCGCGTCCTCGCGGTCGCGGTCGCCACCGTGGCGGCACTGTCCGCGCTCACCGCCTGCACCGCGGGGTCCGGCGACGGCGAGACCATCCGTTTCGCCCTGGACTGGACGCCGAACACCAACCACACCGGGCTGTTCGTCGCGCAGCAGCGCGGCTACTTCGCCGACGCCGGCCTGGATGTGCAGATCCTGCCGTACAACAACACCGCGGTCGATACGGTCATCGACGCCGGTAACGCCGAATTCGGTATCAGCACCCATAATTCGTCGACGTTCGCGCGGGCGTCGGGGGCGCATGCGCTGTCCGTGCTCGCACCGCTGCAACACTGGGCGACCGGGATCGGGGTGAAGGCCGACCGCACCGATATCACCCGCCCCAAGGACCTGGACGGCAAAACCTATGCCGGTTTCGGTGACCCCGGTGAGGTGGAAGCGCTCCAGCAGGTGATCCGCAACGACGGCGGCCGCGGCGAATTCACGACCGTCACCCTGGGCACCTCGGCCTACGAGGCCGTCTACTCGGGCCGCGCCGACTTCACCGTCTCCTACCTCGGCTGGGAGGGTATCGAAGCCGAGCACCACGGCACCCCGATGCGGTACTTCCGCTACACCGACTTCGGTTTCCCGGACGCGTACGCCATCGTGGTCGACGCCAACCAGGACTGGCTGGCCGCAAACCCCGACCGCGCGCGAAAATTCGTGCAGGCCCTGCAGCGCGGTTACCAGCTCGCCGCGGACCACCCGGACGCCGCCGCCGCGGACCTTCTCGCCGCCAACCCCGGCGCATTCAACGACGAGGGCCTGGTCTTGGAGAGTCAGCGGATGCTGGCCGAGCAATTCATGAAGGGCCCCGACGGCCGGGTGGGCGCCCAGACCCGCGAGCAGTGGGCCGCGAATTCCGGTTTCCTGTACGAGAAGGGTCTGCTGACCGGTCCCGACGGCGCCCCGCTGACCGAGGAACCGGACTGGTCGACCTACTTCACCAATGATTACCTCGCCGCCCCCTGACGACTCCGAGCGAGAGGCCCCGCCCGGGACGAATCCGGCCGCCCGGACCGCGCCGGGCCGATCGGCCGGGATCCGCTGGGCACTCCCGTCCGTCGTGACGGTGGCGCTACTCGTCGTGCTGTGGCAGGTCTATGTCGAGGTCAGCGGTATCCGCCCGCAACTGTTGCCGTCCCCGGTGCGGGTCGTGGCGCAGGGGTGGGCGCACCGCGACGAGATCGGGGTCCATGCCGCCGCCACCCTCCAGGTGACACTGGCCGGCTTCGCGGTATCGCTGTGCCTGGCCTGGCTGCTGGCCGTGGTGGTCGACTTCTCGCCCTGGCTGCGGCGCGCGTTCGTGCCGTTGTTCGTCGCCTCCCAGACGCTGCCGATCATCGCGATAGCACCGTTGATGATCATCTGGTTCGGTTTCGGGTTGCTCCCGAAAGTGCTCGTCGTCGCACTCGTCACCTTCTTCCCGATGGCGATCGGGTTGATCGAGGGATTCGCCGCGGCCGACCGCGAGGCGGGCGCGTTGCTGCGCAGTATGGGGGCGTCCCGTGTGCAGGTGTTCCGTTACGTGCGGTTGCCGTCCGCGGTGCCGCGATTCTTCACCGCCTTGCGGATCGGGATCACCTATGCGGTCGTCGGCGCGGTCTTCGCCGAATACGTGGGCGCCAGCGAGGGCCTCGGCATCTATATGAGCCTGCAGAAGAACTCCTTCCGCACCGACCTGGTGCTGGCGGCGGTACTCGTGACCGCGCTGCTCAGTATCGCGCTGTACCTACTGACCTTCGTGATCGAACGGCTTGTCGCACCGTGGTCCCGCGCGGAGAACAGGAGTCGGCATGACTGACGCGCGCGGGCACCGGATCGTCGTCGAGGGCCTCACCAAATCGTTTCCGCAGCCCGGCCGGGGCCGCCCCGACCGGCAGGTCCTCGGCGGTGTGTCGTTCACCGCGCAACCGGGTGAGTTCGTCTCCGTCATCGGCCCGAGCGGCTGCGGTAAGAGCACCGTGTTCAATATGCTGGCCGGCCTGGAGACCCCCGACTCGGGCAGTATCCGTTTCGGCACGAGCGACGGGGAACCGACGGCACCGCACTGCGCCTATATGCCGCAGAAGGATCTGCTGTTTCCGTGGCGCACAGTCCTGGACAACACCGTCCTGGGCCTCCAGGTGCACGGCGTCCCGAAACCGGAGGCCCGGCGCCGGGCCCGCGAACTGTTCCCGGTCTTCGGGTTGTCCGGATTCGAGGACGCCCGGCCGTTCCAGCTCTCCGGCGGAATGCGGCAGCGGGCGGCACTGCTGCGGACCGTGGTCCAGGAGCGCGAACTACTGCTGCTGGACGAGCCGTTCGGCGCACTGGACTCGCTGACCCGCACCGAGATGCAGTCGTGGCTCCAGGATGTCTGGCAGCGGTACCGGTGGATGGTCCTGATGATCACCCACGACATCCGGGAAGCGGTGTACCTGTCCGATCGCGTGATCGTCCTGTCGGCGCGCCCGGCCACCGTACGCCGAGATGTGCGCGTCGATCTGCCGCGGCCACGCGAGCTGTCGATGATCACGACACCGGAGTTCGTCGCGCTGGAGCAGGACCTGCTCGATGTGCTCCACGAGGAGGCGCGCCACGCACTCGCGCGACGAGACCACTGAGTTCCACCGCGGAATTCGTCGGTCGGTACTTCCTGGTCGCGAGTGCCCCGCCGGCGGTGGTCGACCCCGGCGCCGGACCTGCCGGACAGGTGTGCCCGGACGGTTGCGGGTAAGGAAACCGGCGCAGTGCCGTCCTGCGAATGGACCGCCGTAAGAATTCCGGCCCGCCGCGACCGGTTCAGCGAGACAATCGTCGGAACGCCGGAAGGACCGCAGAATCGCCTCCCGGCGCACGCAGGATCCGTAGGAGGACCATGTTCGTCCCGTTCAGTGTCTCCGATTTCCTCGATCGCGCCGAAACCGTGTACGGCGACCGGATCGGTATCGTCGACGAACCCGCCCAGCCCGCGCCCGGCCAGGGCTCACCGACCTACTCCCAGGTTGCCGACCTCGCCCGCAGGCAGGCGGCCCGCCTCGACGAACTGGGTATCGGGGCCGGGGACCGGGTCGCGGTGGTCAGCCACAATTCGAGCCGGCTGCTGACCTCGTTCTTCGGGGTGAGCGGATGGGGCCGGGTGCTGGTCCCGATCAACTTCCGCCTGCGCCCGGACGAGGTGCGCTACATCCTCGAGGATTCCGGGGCCCGCGCCCTGTACGTGGACCCGGAACTCGCGGACTCGCTCGGCGAGGTCGACTGCGAGCACAAGTTCGTACTGGGCGCCGATACCGACCTCTACGCCGCGCCGGGGGCGGTACCGCGGCCGTGGGAACCCGATGAATCCGCCACCGCCACCATCAACTACACCTCCGGCACCACCGCCCGCCCGAAGGGCGTGCAGATCACCCATCGCAGTATCTGGGTCAATGCTGTCACCTTCGGCCTGCACGCCACGATCAGCGACCGCGACGTATATCTGCACACCCTGCCGATGTTCCACGCGAACGGCTGGGGCATGCCGTTCGCGATGACCGGAGTCGGCGCCCGGCACATCGTCCTGCGCAAGATCGACGGCGCCGAGATCCTGCGCCGGGTGCGCGACCACGGCGTCACGGTGATGTGCGCGGCGCCCGCGGTCGCCGCCGCGGTGCTCGACGCCGCCCAGACCTGGGCGGGTGAGATCCCCGGACGCGACCGGGTGCGGATCATCATGGCCGGGGCGCCGCCGCCGACCAAAATCGTCGCCCGCGTCGAAGAGGAACTCGGCTGGGAGTTCATCCAGATCTACGGGTTGACCGAAACCTCACCGCTGCTGACCGTCAACCGCGCGCGGGCGGAATGGGACGACCTCGACCCCGAGACCAGGGCCGCGAAGCTGACCCGCGCCGGGGCCCCGGCCCTGGGCGTCCGGTTGCGGGCCGAGGAGCCCGAGGAGGGTTCGGGAGAGGTGCTGGCCCGGTCCAATGTGGTGATGGAAGGCTACTGGGATCGCCCCGAGGAGAGCGCGGCGGCGCTGGCCGGCGGATGGTTCCACACCGGCGACGGCGGCGCTCTCGGCGACGACGGCTACCTGACCATCGCCGACCGCAAGAAGGACGTGATCATCACCGGCGGCGAGAACGTGTCCTCGATCGAAGTCGAGGACTGCCTGTTCTCCCATCCCGCCGTGGCGGAGGTGGCGGTGATCGCGGTACCGAGCGAGAAATGGGGGGAGACCATCAAAGCGCTGGTCGTACTGACCCCGGACGCCGAAGCGAGCAACGCGACCGAAGCGGAATTGATCGCCTGGTGCAAACAGCGGCTGGCCGGCTACAAGGCGCCGACCTCGGTCGAGTTCCGGCGCGAGCTGGCCCGGACCGCGACCGGAAAACTCCAGAAGTTCAAACTGCGCGCACCATACTGGAGCGGCCGCGGCCGCCAGGTGAATTGATACCGGCGCGATCGGCCGGGTATGAGATGCCGGCGTGCTGACTGCAGCGGGGCGACGGAGGTCATATGAGCCCGTCGGTTCGGGTGTCGACCACGCGCCACGGTATTCCCGCGAGATCGAAGGCCTCCCGTAACGTATGGTCGGGAGGTTCCGGGAGATTGACGTGATCGATATCGGCCAGCGTCACCCCGCCGTGGACTTGGGCTTCGGCGAATTGCCGCTGCCGGAACGATTCGCCACTGTAGTCTCGGTCGAGGCCACGTAATGGTTCGTTCTGCGTGTTTTTATCGGACAACTCGACCAGACCGAAGGACTCCGGTTCCGGGTCGGTGAGGGGCGAGGGAGCGGTTCGGGGACCGCCGCCCCATGATCCCGACGAGTAATAGTCGGAATCGCCGATACAGGCCGTGGTACGCCCCCGCACTTCAGCATTCAGGACGATCTCGCACCGCCCGTAGTTCGAGAGCATATCGGTTTCCGGCGGGCCGGCAGCCCGTTCACCATCGATCATGACGTAGCCGTATACCGGACGCTGGTCCGGCGGCAGATCTTCCGGGTACCCGAACCAGGAGTCTTCGTTGCGTTTCCGTCCCGCGGTGCGCTCCGGATTCGGCAGATAGCGCCCATGCCGGAGCAGATCCTCGAGTGATTCGGGGGTGATGCGAATCCCCACCGATCTGCCGTCGAACAGGTCGGTCAGTTCGGCCTTCATCCCTCTTCGCAGTTCCGGGACGCCGATGCCGTATTCGCCCGCCAGTGTCTGCATTATGCGATGGAGCGCGTTGTAATGGCCGAGTTGGTGGCGTACACCACCCGGCGTGCCGGCTTCGGGGTGTCGCGCGAAGAACTCGTGGTTGCGCCGGACGACCTCAGGTTGGAGCGAGGGGTCACTGCCCCCTGCGCGCCCGAGATCATACAGGTCGTTGTATTCGGCGAGTAGCTTCCGGTCGATCCTGCGGAAGGCGAGCCGGGGATCGGTCCCCGTGGTATTCGAGCCGACCCGGTCAGGTCGCGTCGCCTTCGTTACAACGTTGTTGAGTAGCTTCTCGCCCTCCCGGCCGGCCTCCTGCAGACTTACCGACGCTTTTAATGGTGATTCGGCGAAATGGTGGCCGATCTGTCGTCGGCGTGCAGCCCAGCGCCTCAGATCCTCGGCCAGGCGCTCGGTGAGCTCGCGAAAGGCCGCCGGCCCTTTACTGTCCATTCCCCCCCGCATCGGAAAGTCACGCCAGATCGGTGGCAAAATAACATCTTTTGGAGACGGGATGGCGTATGCGGAAGTGCTTCTGCCGTAGGCAGTCCAGCGCCCGACGCGGCGACCGAGGTGCCGGCTCGTGACCGTCCGGGTTCGCAGAGCAGTAGGGGTGCTTATTTCAGGTCCGAAGGTGGCTCGGCGGGCTACCGTGAAATCGAGTCCGCCGAACCGGCGCCGAGGTGGTCGGCCGAGGCGAGTGGTATCGGCTCGAACATCGGGGGCTCGTCCGCGGGGAACAGTGCGGTCGGACCGTAGACCCAGTCGGTGAACGAGTAGTCGCCGACCGCGCGCTCCCGCAGCAGCGTATTGCGCTGCGCGCGCCGGATCCCGTCGAGATGCCAGAGTTCCCCCCACGCCCGGGCCGTCAGCACCACCCGGCGGCAGTGTTCCGGCCGGACCGCCTCGTACGCCGCGAGCGCCCCCGCCCAGTCGACGACCCCGGCGGCGTCCCGCAGGCGCCGGACGTGTTCGGCGAGCACCCACCCGTCCTCGATCGCCATGATCGCGCCCTGCGCCATGTACTGCAGCGGCGGGTGGGCGGCGTCGCCGAGTAGCGCGATCCGTCCGTCGACCCAGGTGTCGATCGGGTCGCGGTCGTACATCCGCCACCACTTGTCCCGCCACATATGCGGTAGCCGATCCTGGACGAAATCGCAGGTCGCGGCGAAGGCGGTGTCGAGTTCGTCGGGAGTGCCCCAGTCGTCGAGCCCGGCCACGGCCTTCGGGGATTCGAACACCGCCACCTGATTGAGCAGATCGCCGCCCCGCAGCCCGTAGTGGACGAAATGGCAGCGCGGACCGACATAGACGACCACTTCGGCGAGGTCCCCCGGCCGGTCCACTTCCGCGATCGGCACGGTCCCGCGGTAGGCGACATAGGCCGAGGACACCGGCCGATCGTCGGTGAACAGGGTCCGCGCGACGGAATGCAACCCGTCGGCCGCGATCACGATATCGGCCTCGTGGACCGTACCGGCTCGAGTTGTCGCACGGGCCTTTCCATCGCCCTGGGCGTACGCGACGACGCGTTGCTCGGTGCGCAGTTCGACGCCTGCGTCCCGGCACGCCTCCAGGAACAGCGCGTGGCCGGGCCGCTGGTTTCGGCACTGGTGATCGCGCAGCACGTCTACGAGCACAATGCCTCCGCAGTGATCGTCCCCGGGTTCGAACACGCCGATTCGGTGCGGCACGTGATCACTGATCTGGCTGCGCTCATCACTCCCATGTGCGTCTACCCGCGCGGGTACCGCTGGCCGCTGAACGACTTCGGAAGCCTGCGGTGACCGGCGCTGATCTGGCCCTGACGTTGTTGTCGATCGGCCTGGTCGTTCTGACTGTGGCGTTGTTTCGTCCACCAGGTGAGTAGGTGCAGAAAGGTTCGATCTGTACCGGATGTACGCGGGGCCGAGGTGGGCGAAGACCGAATATTCGCGGTGATGTCCGAAGGTTGGCAGGCGGTGGACAGGCCGGTCCCACACTCGTCACCGCGGCGGTTGTCAGAGGATCGGTGTCGATCGCTCCAGCCCGGGGATCTCGCCGTTACGGAATGCATCGACGAAAAGCTCGTGGTCGGTACGCGTACGAAGAGCGTAGGACTGGCCGAAATCCACCATATCGCGCACGAATTCGTCCTCGTCGGAGCCGATGGCCGCCATGATCGCCTCCTCGCTCTGGAAATCGACCAATGTCTGATCGGAGTCGGCGTCGGAGACGCAGTGCATACCCGCGGTCGCCTGGCCGAGATATTCGATGACCGGCTGCATTTCCTCCGGCTCGGTGAGATCGGACCAGTCGAGATCGCTCACGTAAGGGGAGAGTTCGGAGACGATATAACCGTCCCCGCCGATCTCGGTGTAGCCGAGCCAGGGGTCGGCGTGGGCCTGGAGGGCGCGCTGGGACACGGCGGTGCGGTGTCCGTGGTGCCGGAAATAGTCCCGGATCCGCTCGTCTTGCACGATCCGGCTGGGCGCGGCGATATTCCCCTGTTTCATGGACAGGATCACATCGTTCTCCAGCGCCTCGGTCTGCCCCTCCACAAGGATGTTGTACGCGGGCAGCCCCGCCGACCCGATCCCGAATCCTTTGCGGCCGACGATATCTTTCACCTGGTAGGTGATGCTCCGGAACCGCTTGTGCTCCGGGATCGTCTCGAGGTATCGGGTGAAGGCATCCAGCACCAGGGTGCGTTCCTCCTCCTCCACACAGCGGACATCCTTGCCCGGCCGGAATCGGCGTTCGTAGTTCTCGACCATCGTGGTGCTCGCCAAGAGGGCAGTGCGGGTGTTCATCCGGGCGTCGAGCAACACATCGTGCACGGGGCCCGTGGTGTTCCGCAGATGCAGCTTGAAATCCTGCTCGTTCTGGGTGCCGTCGTGAAAGGCGCGCACCATGCGCACATAGGAGCGCACATACGTCGCTGTCAATGCCTCGATATCGGCATCGGAGACGGCCTTGCGGCGGGCCAGCAGCGCGACGCTGGCGCAGAAACGTTTGATATCCCAGGTGAACGCGCCGAGATACGCTTCGTCGAAATCGTTGACGTCGAAGACGAATTGTCCGGCGGAATCCATATAGGTGCCGAAATTCTCCGCATGCAGATCGGCCTGGATCCAGATCCGGCCGGTGCGTTCATCGGCCCATCGATCCTCGGTGGCGGCCATATCGTTGTAGAACAGGCAGGCGGACCCGCGGTAGAAGGCGAACGGGTTATCCGCCATCTTGCGGAATTTCTTACGGAACGCGTCCGGGTCGGCGGCGATCATCTCGCCGAAGGCGTCGGTGAAGACGTCGACGATCTCGGCCTTGCGGTCGTGCGCGGTGTGCTCGCTGAACTCGTTGCCCATACCCACGATTCCGGGCCGGTCCTCTCGTCGTGATGGTGCTGCCGCCCTGGCTCGGCACCAGGGCGGCGATGGATTCGATCGTGCCAGAACCCCTTCCGCGGCGCTCGACTCCGGCAATCGGCGGGTGGGCCGGTGGCGCCTTCGCCCCCGCCGGCGGACCGATCGTCGCAGCCACCGGCACGATCGTGCAGATCACGCGTGCGAGATCACCGCTCGAGGAAGCGCACGTGAACTGGGGTGGTGCGGTGAACGCGGCGGTGAGCTCGAGGAAGTGGCGGGTGCCGAAGCGTTTCTCGGCAGCGGGCCCGATATGCAGTAGTCCACCGTCTTCGTCGAGGTAACCCTCGGTGGTGAGGTGACGCAAGATGGGGGCAGCGGATCGGTCGAACGGGGAGAGCCCGTTCCATTCCCCGATCCAGGTCTGGTCACCGAGGGTGCCGTATTGCAGTGTCACCGCGAGAGTTGCTGTGCGACGAGATGGCGGGGTTGTGCAGGGGCGGTGATCGGCTCGACCCAGCCGCGCCCCCACAACAGCAGCAGACCCGCGGCCTGGAGTAGCGCGTCCTCTGTGGTGGCGAGGAACAGGCAGTTGCGGGTGGCTCCGGTGCGGCGGGTGGAAGGCCGGGCGCGACGACCCGTCCGGGCCGGACGCTCTTCCCGGAGCCCTGCAACCACGTGAGCAACTCCTGGGGGTTACCGACAGTGGCCGACAGCCCGACTCGCTGGATGGGCCGCCCGGTGAGGTGTTGCAGCCGTTCCGGTACCGCCAGCAGATGCCATCCGCGATCATCCCCGGCGAATGCGTGTACCTCGTCGACGACGACCGAACGGGCGGTGCCGAGCATATGGTCGTGCTCGGTTTTCGTGCCGATGAGCATTGCTTCGAGTGATTCGGGGTGGTGAGGAGGATATCGGGTGGATCGCGCCGGATGCGGTCACGGCGGGAATGCGTGACGTCGCCGTGCCAGAGGGCCGCGCGCCGGCCGACCCACTGGGAATAGCCGTCGAGCCTGTGTACGAGGCTGTTGAGAAGCGTTTTCAGCGGGCACAGGTACAGCACCGAGAGTCCTGTCCACTGCTGGTGCGCCATTGCGGTGAGCAGTGGGAACCAGGCGGCTTCGGTCTTCCCGCCCGCAGTGGGCGCCGGCAGGATCGCGTCCTCGCCGTCGAGTATCGGTGCGATCGCCTCCTGTTGGAGCGGGCGCAGACCGGACCAGCCGAGGGTGTTCACTTCCCACACGCGAGGTGAGTGAAGTGTACAGCGAAGGTGATGCGGTAAAGCTGGTGCACGCAGTGTCCCCGGAAACCCGGGAGTTCTGGCCTGACTCGGGTGACGAGGAAATACCCGCTCAAAGTGTCGGTGCGGTGGTGGCCGTCTACGGGTCCGAGCCTCGGGAGGTGTCGTACGAGGTCGAATTTGTTGCCGCCGACGGTGAAACACTCGGAGTTGTCACATTGGACGAGACCGACATAATACCGTTCGATTGATATCGGCCGGTGCGAACTCGAGTTCTCCGCAGAGGCCCGCGAACCGGTCTCGTCGGCAAGGACCCGCAACAGCGTCTGCTGGGCCTGCGCTGCACTCATTACCTGATCGGGCAGCACTCGTGCGCTGAGCCGCCCCGGGGTGTGCGGTTCCGAGAGCGTGGTGGCTCGGCAACCGTACCCGCATCGACGACCGGGAGACGGTGTCGATCGGCAGACGCTGCGCTCTACGGTTCTAGGAGCAGGTAGATAGGTGGTCCCGGAACGGTCATCGGTGTGCGGCGGACTGCTGTGACGACCAGCGATTCGCTTACGACCGGATGAGAGAACCGGTGCCCGACGCAGCACGCGAGCGTGCCTCGGCGACGGTGGCGGCGAAATCCGGACCACTGAGCATTCCAGGCAACTCTTCGACTGTTTCGATCTGGAGGCTTGCGGCGAAAAGCGACGGCCCGATACCGGTCGCAAAGTAGGACTCTCGTGCATCGGCGCTTGTCACCACGATGACGGGGATGCCATGGCCCAGTGCTGCCCCTACTTCCACATGAGTGCCGAAGCTCTCTCCGAGTAGCGCGATCACCAGGTCGCAGTCGAGTACGGCGTCCAGACACTCGCGCACCACGACCTCGGAGGGCACATCCCGAGCGCCCCACTCGCTCACGTCGCGGTGCGGCAGGAAGACCTGCCAGCCCATCGACAGCAATACATCCTCGGCGCGCTGTAGTGACCGCCGCCAGGGTGATGCGGCCGGGATCGTCGGAGTGACCGCGCCGGCCTCCTTCCCGTGGACGGCTTCGGCCGGCTGGGCAAGCGCCGATGTAAACGGACCCGCGAGATATACCCGGCCCCCACATGCACCCCTGGTCACTTTCGCTCCTTCGTCCAGTTCTCGCCGATGATTCGGCATCACGTGTTCTGTTCCGCAGCACACTAGGCCAATGTGTGCCGGCTTGACCTCGAGTAGTTGTGGTTCACAACAGATTTGCGTCTCGATCGCGGCAATCGTCAACCGATCTCGTCGAGGAGTGATAGCAGGTTCGCCTCCATGGCGTCGGCGCGCCGCAGACGCTGGAGCGCATGTTCGGCCGAATCCCGGTCGGTGGTGGTAAAGGCGATCCGATCATGTCGCAGTGCGGCCAGTGAGTTCTCTACGCCCAAACCATGTACTGCTCTGAGCAGTCGCGCAGACGCGGGGTCGTACCGGTCCAGGTAGGTCAGGTACGCCCTGATGCCTTCGTGCTGCAGACCGACATCTGAACCTGCGAGGGCGATCGCAGTCGTGGCGATGAGGTGGTACGCGTTCTCCGCATCCTCGCGGTACCGGAACGCTATCGCTTCCAATATTCGCATTTGCCCCATGAAGATCCCGTTTCCGCGCTGTATCGCCGCTACTTTTCCTGAGGTCGCTACTGCGGCGAGTACATCGGCCCGCGCCGACCCTTGTGCCGCATCTTCGACATCGAAGAGGTGAGTGAGAGCTTGTAGCCCGATGCCGACGACTTCCTGCTTGTCGGTGAGATCGAGCGGATAGTCTGCCACAAGACTGCTGTGCCGATCGCGCAATCGAGTGAAGTATCGCCGTGTGGAAGCGTCGCCGTCGAGGAACGGTGCCGAACAACTGACCCTCGTGGCCTCACCGCCGAGCACCGAGGCGACTTCGTAGGCCCGATAGTTCTCGGGAACCGAATCGACGCTCTCGAAAGCTCCAACCGCGGCTGCGAGGTGCTCGTGGCGCGCATCCGGTCCGTGTGCCGACAATAACTGGACAGTGAGACGTAGGTCTATTGCTGCTGATAGTTGGGAGCGGTCACCGGTCGATGAAGGGAGTGTCCGGCGTGCTTCCGCCAGCATCGAGGTTGCCGCGGAACTCTCGCCACGTTTGGCGAGGAGGCGGGCGAGAAGATATCGGACGCCCGCCAGCTGGATCGCATCGGTCAGTGCGTACCGGCCGGGATGGGCCAGGATCTCTCGCAGCAGTTCGTCCATTGCTACGCCCGAGTAGAACAACTCGGAAGTGTCTTCCCATAAATGATTTATGCCGCCCGGTTCCGACGACAGCCTGGATATCAATCTCCCTGTGAGCATGGTCAGTGAACTATCGGGTCCCACCGGCCTGCGGCTGATCTGGAGAACATATCCTTTGCTGCGTAGGAATGCGGCGATATCCGAGATTCGAAGGGCGTATATGTGGTTTGCTATTCCGGCGGTATTCCGCCGGGTGACCATACCGCAAACGAATGGCATTCCCTCTGTAACTGTCGCCGCCGGCGCACCGGAAAGTCCGCGTAGGGCTTGATAGGCGGTACTGACTTCGTGACTCGGTGTATCGGAAGTATGCTCGAGCATTCCGAGATCGGAGATGATCAGGTCGAGATAGGAACGAGTATCGAGATATTCGGTACCGGCACACCGCGCACGCATGGTGACCAGCGAGGTGTCGACCCCTGAAGCGGCGCCGCGTATCCATACCTCGGGGGCCGGTCCCGAATCCCGGCACCGGACCGGGCTGCCCAGATGTGAGTCGCAGTACAGTAAGCTGATATCGGTGGCGCCGGATTCGCCGCTCGCCACCACCCGCACGTCGGAATTGCCGAAAGAATTCGTAATCGACAACTGTGGCCGGATACGCGAACCCAACCGGACCGCGTGGGCTACGGACAAGAGATAGGAACCGGGACACGTCGAATCCAGAATCGGAACTCGGAAACACGTGCCGACCACTCTGCCGTCCGGCGCCTGTACCGAATAGGTGGCCTCTTCCAGGCTCGCCGACATACCTGCCTACACTCTGCTCCGCAGGCGTCCGCCGACTTCGCGGACCAACGGTGGCGGGGCCGATCCGAGGCCGGCTCGAAAGTCACCGTCGAGCAACCATGTCACAGCCGTATCGACCTCTTCATGGACCCGGCCGGCCGGTGAACCCGATGAGCGGAAATATGCGAGTACCTCGGCGCGAGTGGGTTCCACTCCGTTGTCGTTACAGTTCTTGATGAACACGAGAACAGTCCAGCGCAGTACGTCAGCGGGCGTACTGCGGAAGATGACACCTTCGTTCAGGAGCTTGATCAGGCAGGTCGCCGCCGCGGTGAGCAGGCCCGCCGCGGCACCTGCTGCTGTCGCGCCGGCGGGCAGGCTGCCGATAACGCCCGGTATCAACACCTCGATGAACTCTCGTGCCGGTGTCGCGAACTTCGAGGTGGCGAGCTTGAACGGTCCGAGAGATATGGCAGCAAGATCCTGTTGCTGCCCGATCAGTAGGCCGCCGTCGGCGAGCACCTGGCAGCACGCCCAGAAATCCTCCGGGGGTGCGACTATGCCTCTGGCCCGCGCCCAGGAGTCGGCTATCTGCTGCGCTACGTCGGGTTCCGAGAAGCTCACCAGCGCCGGCCTTCTCCGGCCACGTCCGCGACATATTTGCATGCAGAGGCAATGTCCTGGGTGCCGATGACCGCGTCGAGCAAAATCGTCCTGGCCATCTCCATCGAATCCGGCTGCATCGCAATGATATACTTTCTCAATGCCACGGCGTATCCCAATTCCAAGGTAGTACTCGGCCCCATATAGCCGTCGGGATTCACGATGAAGACGATGTCCGCCTTTTCTATCCGGTTCAAATGCGCGAATGTGGCGCCTTTCCAGGCGAGCTCCCAGCTTTCATCGGGTTGCCCGTCGAAGAGTTGATTTATTCTGTGCAATGGGGGTGCAAGGATCACCAATCCCTTACTGCGGAGATCGGCAGCTGCAGCGAAAATTTCGTCGCGGCGCTTGCCGCTTCCGCATATCGTTACCATTGCCATTACGAGGCTTTTCCTCACTAGAGTTTTTCGTACCCGCCGGTTGGCTTGTACGTGGGTCCGAGCATCTCTGCACGCCGCGCTCTGGCGTTCACCAGGTGGCGGCCATCTTTACCGATACCTACACCGACCAGTTCGCGCATGCGATAGAGGAACGGGCCGATGTCGGGCTGATCCAGCACGCGGTAGTGCACCATCTCTCGGGGCGTCTGCGTGGCCGCTGTCGCCCCATGCCCGCATCCGGACCCTTCTGGCCGAATGCCCAGATCGGAGACGATGCGGCGTATATCGTTCTCTGCGACCGCATGCATCGGGCGGATCACCTGCACCGCACAGTCGGCCTTGTCCAGCAGGCACTGTATCGGAGGCTCATCGGTATCGACTTCATGGTGGTGGACGAGTGACTCGATCCGCTCGACGAGGGGTGAGTCGATACCAGGCCGGTACGCCAATGCCTCACGACGGAGGCGTTCAACGAGTTCTTCGAAATGTGCGCGGCGAAAGTTCTCGTGCCTCAAAGCCCGCCGATCTATGTGAAGCAGCGCCTCTTTGAGTAGTGAAGCGGATGCATCGGTCATATGGTGGCCGAAAGCGACGATGGAGATACCCCGTTCGGTCGCGAACGTATGCAGTGCCAGCGCTTTGACGCTGTAGCAGTGGGTGCACGGGGTGGGGGCTTCCGGCGTCCGATCTGCTGCGAGCCGGTCGAGTAGATCGATGCGCCGGCCGATCTCGAGAGGTACAACGGTGCTGCCGCTACGTTCTTCGGATCGCATGGTGAGCAGTTCAACGGTGAATCCGTTCGCAACAGCGAGCCGTCGTACCCGGTCTCCCCATCCGCTCTCGTATCCCATGTCCACCGATACCGCGGTGAAGGCGAACCCCAGGTCCCGAAGAACGAGACACAGCAGCAGGGAGTCCTTACCTCCCGAGAAGGCGACGGCGACCTTCGCGTCCTCTGGAATCAGGTTGTATCGAACAATCTGCTCCTGGACGGAGCAAACGATACTTCTCGGAAGGTCGGTCATCAGATCCCCCCTGGGAGCATTGACGGATGTGCGCCTGTCCGAGGACATCGACGGTCTGGCATGTAGTGCTGTTGATGCTCCGTCCCGAGGCAGGGTCGGGCGTCCTTCTGATTATCAGCTACACGCCGCGCCCCTGCAGCGGAAGCGCCATCCGCCGAACAACTTTCGGTAAGGGCACTTCCGGCGGTCGCCACGTATTGGCCATCTTCCGAGATCCGGGACCGAAGAGAGACGTGCGCGCCGGTGCTCTCGACGAATGGGCATCGCGGACAGGTCCGGCAGAGTTGGCGAGGTCGGCGGCCTGGGCGTCATGGTAGATAGAGGCGCTCGTTGGGGAGGCGGGGGAGACCGGTGGGGTGGCCGGGGAGGATGGTGGCGGCGTCGGGGTGGTGGTGGGTGCGCCATTCGTGGAGGAAGCGGTGGGCGGCGGTGCGGCAGGCGGCGTAGTCGACGCGGAGGTCTGGAGGTGGATGCTGAGGTGCAGGTCCACCTCTCGGACGTGCCCGGTCTGCGCGGTGAAGGTGAAGTTCGACCATGCGGCCCACGGGGCGGTATCGGGGAGGCGGGTACGGATCGCCTCGAGGCCCCGGCGCTCATGGTCGGAACTCGACTGAGCGCGCAGCTGGCCGGCTCACTGCAAGTCGTCGATCAGGGTGTTGATCACCGACTCTTCATGGACCGCGACACCTGTGCGGTTCATCGCGAGCGACAGTTCCGGGTCCCAAGGTGTGGCGACGGGCGAGCCGGTGAGCAGAAGCGGTGTTGTTCCCGAGTTCGCTGCTTCGAGGTAATCGGTCGCCTTCATCCGCCACAGCCCGGCCCCGGTCGCGTGCAGGCGGGCCGCGATGCCGATACCCGGCCAGTCGAAGTCGCCGTGGTACTGCAAATTCACCCGCTCGGCCAGGACCGATCCCGCTGATGACGGGTTCCCACTGAAACAGATGAGAGACCGACACACGCCCGCCTCGGCTGCGCGTTGGAGGACCTGGGGATTTTCACAGGCCGCCACGGTGGTGCCGGGCGTGGTCAGCAAGGCATCGGTGGCCAACAGTTCGGCGAGGGTCAGGTGGGTGACCAGGCCGAGGTCCGCCCGCATCCGCATCATGACCGACCAGGCGTCCGCGCCGGGAGGCCGCAGTCCCCAGGTGAGGACCGTGCTCGAGATGGTGTCCACGGTGATACCGGCGAGCCGCCACAGGTTGATCCGGTCGCGTGCGGTGGTGGGTTCCGGGTGGTCGAATGCGAAACATAGCGCCCGGAGGGCCAGGCGACCCGCGAGAGTGTCCTTGTCCAGTGCGTGGGCGTTGCCGGCGACCGCGGTCGCCAGTTCGCCGAGGATGCGGTGGGGTGAGTCGGACAGCAGGGCGAGGGCGAGCGCGTGGGCGGCTGTGTCGAATTCCCGCCGGGCCGTCGCCGCGGACCTGATCAGCAGGCCGGTGCTGTGCAGCCATTCGATCCAGGGACGGACCCACGGGGTCGACGAGAGTCCACGATCGTGGATCGTCTGTTCGACGTCCGCCCACAGGGCGCTGACCACCTGCCGGCGTCCCAGACGTTCCGAGGGGCGGTCCCGGAGGGGACCGCCGGTGAGTTCGGCCAGGACGGGGACCAGGCCCCGGCCTGCGGAACTGCGCAGCAGCGCGGCATCCAGATCGCTCACCGATAGGGTGCGGGTCCCCGCCAAGACGGTGCGACCCAGCAGTCCGGACAGGCGGTCCGCGGCATCGGCATCCAGGTCGACACGGACTGTTCCCGAGATTGCATGACCTGTGCGTTCGAGTCGGTTCCGCAGTGTTGCCCACACGCCGAGCAGACTCGGCGCGGAGAGGTACTCCAGCAAAGGCGCGGGCAGTGTCATCGAGGCGGCACCGAAACCAGGTAGTTGCGGTTGCGGCCGTCCCAGTGGATCCGGGTGGGCACCACGCTGCTGTCGCCGACACGGCGGATTTCATAGATGTCCAAGGCCGGGACTTCCGGCACAGTCCCCCACAGGGCATGGCCGGTCATGACGAAATCGATATCCAAGCGCACCAGCAGACCCATGAGTTCGCCTATGGCCCGTTGGTCCACCTTGGCGAACGCGTCGTCGAGCAGTACCAGCCGCAGCGCGCGTTCGGCATCAGGGAGACCGGAGAGGTAGCCGTCGGCGGCAGCGAAAAGGGTCACGTACGAGACGAACCGCGTTTCGCCCTGGGAAATTTTGGCGCGCCGCGATATGCGCCGAACTTGCCCCGGATCCGGACCGAGGATCGTGACCTCGACGGAATGCCACGAACGGTAGTCCAGGGCTTCGCGCAGATGAGCGGTGTATCCGCTGGACGCGTCGGCGGTATGTAGGCGTTCCACGCGTGCACGGACCAGTCCGACGAGTTCCTCGCTGTCCTGCTCGGAACGAACCTGGCCGGCAATACCCACAAGCTGCATCAGGCGTTGGAGTTCCGAGTCGCCGCTGTCGAGCTCCCAGCCGATCCGGACGCCGATGCCGTGGCTGGTCCGGGTGCCGGCGAGGCTGGTACTCATCGCTTGTACGAGCTGCCGGGCCTGCTGCACGCGGCGGCGGAGTTCGTCGGTGACATTTCCGAGGACGAATTCGGTGAAGATCTCCCGCTCCCGTTCGGTGAGTGCGTGGCGGCCTACTTCGACCCGGTTCTCCAGATAGGCGAGAACCGCGGGAAGGTCGTGACGGTTTTCGATGCCTTCGAGGCGGATGAGATGTACTCCGTGTGCGATGTGGTGCAGTACCTCGAGATGGCCGGAGGTGTCGGCACCGAATTTGGTGAGCGCGGTGAGCAGACGGTTCACGTCGTGGGTTTTGGTGCTGCGCAGCGCACGGAGCACCTCCTCGGCGGTGCGCCGGGCAGCGGCCGGGTCGGTGACGTCCTGGAGCGGTTTCAGCGGGTGCGGAGTGGCCGATGCCCGCAGACCGGGCACGTGCATGCGGTTGTTGAAGAGGTCGCCGGCCTGTCGTAGGTGCTCGGTGCCGGACCTTTCTCTGTAGTTCACGGTCTCCAGGCGCACCTTTGTCGTCTCCGCTTCGGTTTTCCTGCTCTGTGCCCTTTGATCGGCTTCTTGCCGCTGCCGGATTGTGCGCTTCAGCTCGGCTTCGCTGGCCTCGATTTGCTCGGTCAGCTCCCGGAGTGGCAGGTCGAGCGCCTCGTGTAGAGCGGCGAGTTCCGTCGCGTCCCTGTACCAGTCTTGTCTGGCGGCTTCGGCGGCGGCTTCGTCGTCGGTGCGGCGTTCGAGTTTGCTCAGATAATCCTGCCGTGCTTCCCTCGCCCGTTCCGCCGCGCCGACCACCGATCCACAGGACTGCTCGAATTCCAGGCACACGGCTCGGGCTCGGGCGCACCGCGTCTGCACCGCACGGAGATCGTCTGCATTCGACGGAAGTGCCATAGCGTTGCAGAGATCACGATGCTCTCTGTCGTGGCGGCTCCAGTCGGAGCGTGCGGATTCGGCGCGCCGTGCGGTATCCAGGGCTCGGGCCGCGGCGTTTTCTGCCTGCTTCCGCTGGGTGCGGGCGGTCACACGCCGTTCGACGAGCGCGCGTGAGGCCGGTGCTGTCCGCAGATGGGCGTCGAGCGCTGTGCGGTGCGAAGCGAGACCCCGCAAACGATCCTGGTGCGCGGTGATGCTTTCCGCGATTCGCCCCAACCGGGTCTTGATGGTAGCGAGATGTTCGCGGCGTGCCGCCGCACGGGCGGTCGCGCCGATGTGCCGCGCCGAGGTCGGCATATGGCGACCCAGCAGTGCGCCGTTCCGCCAGGTGCCGTCGGGGCCGACCGAGGTCGTGGCGTGCGGATCCTGCCAACCGATGCTCGCCAATACGCGCTGGACCGCTGTAGCGTGTTCTGCTGCGGAAGGATCGGGTCCCAGCGCCTCGGACAACGGCGAACCGACCGAAACGGCCGCCGCGCGCAGCAGGGCTTCGCCGTCCGCGGAGCGCAAGTCGCCATTTCCGTCCAGCGTCGCAGTCAACAGGCCGGAAGCCAGGAGGGCGCCCTCGATACCGGCCCGGTCGGCATCCGGCACGCCGGGCCGGAAATCGATTACCCGCCACAGCGGGACACCGCTGGTCGGCGCCTGCCAGGGTGCGGCCGGAGGTTCCGGGTCCTGTTCGGCCTCCAGCGCGCGTTGCCGGGCGGTCAATTCGGCGGCAGTGTCCTTTTCGGTCCTGATCTCATGGTTGATCCGGGAGATATCGGTGGCCAGCCGATCAATGACCGGCGTGGCCAATCGGGCGGCCAGCCGATCGAGGTCGTCGAGTAGAAGATCGGTACCGGGATCGTCACCGCACAGGATTTCGATATCGCTGTCCAGAGCCTCGATCGCGGAATGGGATCGATCGATTTCTCCAAGGAGAGTTCCGGTGGTGTCGGAATCCAACCAGGCGCGCCAGCTCCGGTTCACAACGACCCCCAGTTCGTCACGGTCGCCGGCGGCCTCCGCAGAGCTGGTTTCCGCTTCGTCTGCGGCTTGCTGCTTTTCGTCCGCCTCGCGTTCCAGCGACTCGACTGCTGCGCGTTGCCCGGCGAGCCGCCGTGCTTCATCCTCGCGTCGACCGGCTTTCGTCTCCCGCTCTTCGGCGGCCCGTGCGCAGTCGTGCGCCGCGGCGGCGGTGTCGTCCAGCGACTCGGGGAGAATCTCGACAACCGTCGAACGAGGTCGCTCGATGGTGACCGGTGCCTGATCGAGTGAATCCTGAACGGGATCGATGACGGTGTCGTCCGGTTCCATACGCATCCCGATCGAGATCGGTAGCCGGCCACGGGAAATGTCTTCCACCGCAAGCCGCTCTACCGCCTGCGCGAGCAGATCGGCAGCCACGATCACGGTCGTCTGTAGCTCCGCCACCACGTTCGCGGTGCGCGCGGCGGCGTCCGTTTCGTCGGCGCGGGCCCGGCGGGCGTTCTCCAGCGCCTGCTCGGCAGAACGCCGGAGGGCATCGACGGTAGTGGCTTGCTGGGCGAGGTCTTCGGCCTTCTTGAACAATGGCGCCTTACGCAGACCATCGATGGAAGTGCGCAACTCCTCGACGGCACCCTCCAACTCGGCTGCCCTGGCGGTTGCGGCAGCATGGTCGCTACGTGCCCTGTTCAGCTGGTCGGTGAGACTTCGGCATTCCTCGCGCGTTAATTCGAGTTCTCCGGCCGCATCTCGCAGCAGCGTGGCGCTCTGGACCAGGATTCCGGCGGCATACGCGCTGTACACAGCATGGAAGCGCTGGACATGGCCGAGCGTTTCGACCAGTTTCTCCTGTGCCGCGCGGGTCTCGGTGAGGCCGTCGAGACGGTCACCGGCCTGTTCGAGGGTGTGCTCACTGAGCGGAGGTAGCGCGTCCGACAGGATTTGCGGCAGTTTGCCCTCGTCGATCCTGTTACCCACATCCGGAGAGCGCAGCGTGTGCAGGAGCTGCACGAGACCGGTGAACCTGTCGCGACCTGCCTCGCCGTGTAGCCCGAACACTTTGGTGCGGACGACTTCACGATGCTGATCGGCATCGGTGAGACTCTGCTGCCCGATTCGTTCGGTGAGCCGATCCCGGGGCAACGGATCCCGGTTGGCGCCGAGCAACGGTAGCTCGTCACCGACCCGCAACCCGGTGGTGAAGAACCGGACTTCGGACCGGTGTGCCGAGGCGCTGTATTTGATGTGGGCGCCGAGCGTCAGGTGTTCGCCGGGACGGGCGAGTTCCAACCACAGATAGCCGATTCGGTTGGTCTGGCCGCGAGCGCCGGTGCGCATCAGTTCGTCGAGGCTCACCTTCTGTGAGCCGGTGGCGTCCATCCGCCTGCGTTCGGCATCCAGCAGGAAGGGCAGCAGCATCTCCAGGGCACGAGACTTCCCGGAGCCGTTAACGCCGCGCAGAATCAGCCTGCCACCGGAGATGATGAATTCGTTGTCGAGATAGTGCCAGACATTGACCACACCGGCGCGGGTCAGCCGCCAGCGTTGATCGAAATGTTTAAGGGATTCCGCGGTCACGACCGGCCTCTTTCTTCATCGAAGGAATCCAAGGTCAACTGGCTGGGCTGCGCTACCGCCCGGGGCCGGTAGCGGAAGGCGGGCCCGAGCAAGCGGATCCCGGTATCGCTGATTTCGATGAGCCGCAGCGATACCAGAAGGGTGACGACATCGTCGCGCAGCCGTTCGGGGGCGTCGCCGTATTCGGATTTCCAGACCCTTCGATTTTGATTCAGCAGGTCTCCCAGTCGGTCTTCAACCACTGCCCAGGGGAATTCCGGCTCGGGCGACTGCGACTGCACCGCTCGATCCGCCAGGGCACCGACGAGCAGAAGACCGGCCTGCTTTACGCTGCCCGCACCGGGGAACTCGATATCGCTGAGCGCTTCGGCCGGATCGTAGGCCAG
Source organism: Nocardia sp. NPDC002869 (assembly GCF_046764065.1). Classification (NCBI taxonomy): domain Bacteria; kingdom Bacillati; phylum Actinomycetota; class Actinomycetes; order Mycobacteriales; family Nocardiaceae; genus Nocardia; species Nocardia sp. NPDC002869. Next base: position 8,571 of record NZ_JBKOOL010000018.1, on the reverse strand, counting down.
AGCGCCCTCGGCACGGACCTCCAGGACAAGCCCGAAATTGTCGTTGAGAAGCCGGCCGAGTTCGGTTCGCTCCCTCGACAGCACATCCAGTTCTTCGGGACTCAAGTCGCGGCGCAGTACAACCGGGTCCTCGGCGAGCCGACGGCGCAGGCGGCGCCTGGGTGCCCCCGCTTCCGGTGCCAGGATGCTGTCATCGGTTGCTCCGGGACCGATCGACCGGACCAGCAGATGTGGCAGCAGCGGTCGGCAAATCGTCAACAGCGCTTCATCCGTGCCGGTGTCGCCCCAGCGGCCGACGGTACCGTCGGTCTCGGTGAGCACTCCCCAATCGATCAGTACGGACAGCGCCGCTACCAGCCGTCGGCGCTGTGGGAGGTCGTCCGGGACGCTGATCCCTTGCTCCACGGCGTCGGAACGGATCTGGGCGACGAGCTGGGAGATGAGGATCTGCTCACCGACCCCTGGCGCCAGCAATGCCGCGCACGCGAGTGCGACCAGGGTGTAGGTCGGTGCGCCGAGCGGAGTCCCACTGCGTCGCGCGAGGGTCCTGGCGGGTGAGCTGGGTTCGGGCGGCAGTTTGACGAGTCGCGCGAACCTGGACTCCACGATCAGGTGGTATCCGAGTTGGGTACTGAACAGCGTGCGGAGCGCGGTCACATGACGACGGACCAGGGCGACGGTCTCCGGACGGCGAGTTGCGGTGATGACCGGTGTCGCCAGTAGCGCTCTGGCCGCCTCACGCAGACCGGCCGCATCCTGTGAGCGGGTACCCAAGGAGCGGCGTCCGGAGTCGCGGCTCATAGGGCATCGGGGAGCGCGGCGAGCGAGCTGTCGATCGAGCGAATACCGAGGGTGTAGCCCTCGACGGTGAGCGTCCCGTCATGGGAATCGATCCGGGTGCAGCCGCCCTGGGTGGCTTCGAGCGCAAGGCCGAGATCGTAATCGACGATGACGGCGTCGGTATCGTGATCGGTCGCCAGTAGCCGACCGAGCTGTTCCAGGAGGACGCCACGCGCTGCGGGGGACAGCCGAGTCCCATCCAGATCGCCACACGCGGCGAGTTCGGCCGCGGCTTCGCGGAGGCGCTGTGCCTCCGCACGAGCCGCGGCCTCGACCATTCTACGATCGGCGGCGGTGTCCGGCACACGCGAGGAGCGACCCTTCGCGACACGATTGCCGCGTTCCCGCAGGGACACCGGAACATCGATGGGGTCGGCCACAGTCCACGAGGTCGTCGGCGTGATCTGTGGGTCCGGCTCCTCGGGACCCAACCCGAGGTGCCGGGCGGGCCAGGTTCCGAATGCGGCGGCGAACAGCCGACTTGCTTCGGTGTCCGACGCCCGGTCGAGCCGCCCGGCCAGGCGCAGCAGATCCGCCCGGCGCGAATACCCGGTCCGCGAGGAATCGAGAATACGTTTCGCATTGGCGATCAGCTGCCCGAGTGCCTGACCGGCGGCCGCCCGCAGCTGTCCTGGCCCCGATTCCTCACCCGAATACCACTGATACAGCTGCTCCCAATCCGACCGCGCGCGTCCCGCCGAGCGTTCGACCGCCACATCGTCGCCCAAGTGCAAGCCCGGAAGCGCGTCGAGGACGGGAAGCAACCAGTCGAGGACTGCGAGAACCTGGGTCAACGCCTCGGCGATAAGCGGAGCATGCCTGTTCACATCAGCGTTGATGAGATCGACATAATCCAGCAGCAGCGTCTTGAACTGCGCATACTCCTCACCACCGAGATCGAACCGGGTCAATACGCCGGCCAGGTATGCATAGAAATCGGTGACGCTATCGGTGAACAACCGCTGATTGTTGAACACGGTCGTGACGATGCCCGCGAGGCGTTCCCCGCCTTCATCGTCGATACCGGCGTCCAGAAGCTGGGGGATTTCCGCGAGCGCGTAGGCGATCTGCCCGAGCAGTTCGCGCGCAACCTCGCGCGCGCCGTCGGCAGCCGACATGATGTCGAGCGCCCCGCGGTGCACGCGGCCGCCCAAGCTCGAGACCTGGTACCGCGAACGAGCTCGCAGGTAGTCCGCAACAGTGGTGACTCGGGTATCCCGCAATGAAGGCACCAGATTTCCCCAGCGCACGAGCTGCTTGCAACGACTTTCGGCCGTATCGGCCGCGAGTGGGATACCGGCCGCTGTGAGCTGTTCGGCAGCGGATGCGGCGGACATGTCGGCGAGCAGCGAGGACGTGAAATGGGACATTATTGCGATGTATTCGTCGCGTTCGTCTGCGGTCAGGTAGCGGAACAGGTCCAGATGGGCCGATTCCCGTGCCGGTTCCCCCATAGCTCGTCCTTCACTCGCGCTCGCCTGCCCCCAACGTTAGATGACGATCAGGCGTCTCAATAGGGTTCCGCCACTCGGGCCGAGAACCACTCTGTATCAGTTGTGCGGTGCTGTGAGTAGTGCAGCGAGGCGGAGTGTGGACGGTGTCCTGGCCGGAAGACCGAGGGTACGGTCCGCCGTCCCGATCGCAGCGGTGGAGCCGAATCACTGCGCAACGTCAGTGGGTGCCTGGTGGTATCGGGCGGTGAACGAGGAGAACGCCCGCATACCATTGAGGTGTGCGGGGCGGCCTCATCGTCCTACCGGCCCGCTCATCTCGTGGATCGGCAGCCGCCTTCTCCTCGGATACTCGGAGACCGGTGCCTCTCCTGTCGAGCGACACCGTTGTTCACGCAGCCCCCGGCATCGCACTAGAGGATGACACGGTAGCCGCCGGTCGCAGCCGCGCGAGGATGCCGTCGAGGTCGAGGGTGAACATCTCGGGCCGGAAGACGTGTCCGCCGGATACCTCATGCCATTCGTGCGGGATGCCGGCGTCGGTGAGGCGTGCGCGGAACTCCCGCTGGCCGGCGAGCACCTGGGTCTCGTTCACACTGTCGAACCAGTTGACCGGGTCCGGACTGGTGCCGGCGACGAGGAAGATCCGCTTGTTCCGATAGCTGTCGATCCGCTCGACCGGGTTGTCGGCGCTGACCCTGGCCTGGTTCCAGAACGGCGCGCCGTAGACCGTGCCGCCGCCCAATTCCACGGTCGCCGAGGACAGGTTCGCCCAATGGACGACCAGGCCGAAATCGCGACGTAAACTCGCCGGGCCGGAATGGCTGCTGACCGAGGCGAAGTGGCCGTAGTACTTCGCGGTGTACTTCAACGCGCCGAAGCCACCCATCGAGAAACCGGCGACCGCACGGCCGTCGTACTCGGCATAGGTGCGGAAATTCGCCTCGATCCAGGGCAGCAGCTGGGCGATGTGGAATGTCTCCCAGTTGCGCGGGCCGACGAACGAGCTGACCGGGTTGGAATACCAGCCCGCGCGCCCGCCGTCGGGCATCACGACGATGATCGGCTTTCCGGCGGTCAGTTCGCGGATGCCCAGGAAGTCGAACTGGCGGAAGTCCTCGCTGCCGCCATGCAAGAGGTAGAGGACCGGATAGGTGCGTCCGCTGGTCAGGTAATCGTCGGGGAGCAGGACGTTGACCCCGGGGTTCCAGCCGATCGCGCTGGTCTGGAACCGGTAGTACCACATACGCGGGTCGCTCTCGTTGCGGTCCACGATCGTGAGTCCGAATCCGTCGCTGCGCCCGACGAATAGCACCAGGACGTCTCCGGCGTCGATGACCTCGGGATCGGCCAGGCCGTTCACGGTGGCGATCAGTGGGGAAAACGAGGCGTCGCCGTAGAAGCGTGACGCCAACTCCGAGACCGTGTCTCCGGCGAGGACCTTGTATCTCGTCAGGTCGGGAACGATCAACTGTTGCCCGGCCTCGATGGTGTCGGGGTCGGTGATATCGCTGGCGCCGGCGATCAGTCGGTGTAGTCCTGCGTCGCCATAGAACCGTAATGCCAGAGCCGCCAACGTATCCCCGGCGGCAACCTCGTACCTGGTGAAGTCGGGGATGATCAATTTGTGCCCGACCTCGATGGTGTCGGGGTCGGTGATCGCGCCGGCGGTGGCGATCAGCCGGTGTAGTCCTGCGTCACCGTAGAAGCGCAATGCCAAGGCCGGCAACGTTTCCCCTGGGACAACGGTGTGTGTTCTGACCATTTGAATCACCCCTTCAATAGCCGATTGCTCTAGTGTCCAACGTGGGTAATTCGTTGTCCAGTAGTTCATAAGAACTGGTTGTTCTGCGGAAACATTGCCGTATGGCAAGTTTCGGCGGCGAGTTCGGCGATGATAGGACCGTTGCTCTATGCGACTGCAAACACTCCACATATCGGGATATCGCGCATCTGTCGATACGACCCCGAAAGCCGCCCCGGGCCGGCGGCGCCAACGCAATGCCGGGCTCGGTCTGTGACCGGGTTCCGGCTCGGTCCGGAGCGGTGTTCGGACAAGCGACGCCCGCCGCTGTCGCATCCTCGGCCACCGGCCACCGGCATGCGCCCGCTACCCCCGGATCGGGTTGCACGCCGAGATGCGGAAGATGCGTAGGCAGTCCCAGAGTGGGTAATTCAGCAGGCGCAGCACGTCCTACCAGCGCAAACGACGTAATATGCGGTAACCGCAGTATCGCGGATCCGGCTACCGATATATCGAGGAGGACTCATTGATATACACGATCGGTCACCACAGTGGCGGGATGCGCCGGTTGTGGGCAGGCGCAGCGCTCGCGGTGATTCTCGTCTGGGGAGGTTCCGCCGCGGCGACCGCGCAGCCCGTGCCCGAGGATCAGCAGTCGCTGGAGGCGGCGCTGCAGGCGCTGATGGGGGCGACGGTCGAGTCCGTCGAGGTCGACCTGTCCAGCGGTGCCCCCGAGTTGGAGGTCGACCTCCGAACCCGTGACGGCGCCGACTACGAGGTGACGGTCGATCCGAGCACCGCTACGGTGCTGTCCATCGAACCGGACGACGACTGATCCGCGTCCCGGCGGCGGCGGTCGGCGGACCGCTCTGATGGTGCCGCCGAAACGCCGCGCCGGGTGGAGCCGAAGGCGGAATCGACGACCGGAAAACGGGTCCGGCGTAGGCGCTCGGGTAGTGCCCGGTGCACACCGGCCATGGGCCGGGCTAGCGGGCCGGGGAAGTCGTCGATCACCGAAGGGTGCCCGGAACTCGGGCGTCCTCCGGTGGAGGTGTCCGCCGGATCTTCGACATGATGCGGTCGACGAGTTCGTCGAGGCGGTCCTGGTGGGCGCCCGCCCAGTAGACCCGGGCGCAGCCGGTGCACCGGCGGAAGGTGTCGTGATAGCGGCGGGTGAGGAGAGGTAGCCGGTCGATCACGTCGGCCTTCGCTACGCCGGCCAGAGGTGCGCCGCAGCGGAGGCAGCGGGTGAGCGGAGCCAGGCAGGTGGACAGGTCGAGGCGGTCGATCACCTCCACCACCTGATCGAACGGAAGGTCGGCGCGTACGAAGAGGCCGTGGGTGACGATACGGCGGGCGAGCAGACCGCGGTCCCTGGTGAGCAGGATGCGGTGGTCGTTCATGGCGATCTCGGCGAGTCGCGCGTCATCGGCCTCGAATTCACAGCGGACGTCGAGGCCCATCAGTCGTAGCAGTCGAGCGGCGCCCCCGAGATTGACGTCGACGAGTAGGCGCGGTTCACGCAGCGGGTGCGGGCGGACCCGGGTCAGTGCGGCGATATCGAGGCTCTCGAACACCGGGTAGACGGCGAGCCGATCGCCCGGGCCGGGGTGGTGCCCGAAGCCCACCGATTCCCCGTTCACCAGCAGAAGGTCGATTTCCGTGTGTGGGATACCGGCCGCCTCGACGATGTCCTTCACGGTCTGATGGGGACGTACCGGGCGCCGCAGTGCCGAGAACCGGGACCGCGGGGGTAGAAAGTCGTTCAGCTCGGCGTAGACACGTAACTCGAGGCTGGCGTGCTCTTCGACGATATCGCCGGTGTACGTCTCCATGATCGAACTCCGTGCGGGAATCCACTCCACTCGAAACCGTGCGCAGTCCCGAAGTCTACTCACGGATTCCGGCTCCGCTTCTCGGCGGGAGGACGCCGGCCCGGCGAGATTCGCGGGGGCTGTGCCGGGGCGACGCCGACCCGGTGCTGCGCCGGCGTCGGAGTCCGCTCGTGGTCGAGCCGGGGGAGTGCGACCCTCATCAGGCGTCCGACCGAATAGCGGACGCCTGATGAGTACCGTCAGTGGGCCCCGAGTACGTCCAGGATCATCGGGCGGGCGGTGGCGAGTGCCCGGCCCCAGTAGGGCCAGGTGTGGGTGCCCTCGACGATATCGATACGGGCCGGGATACCCAGCGCCGCCACCCTGTCGCGGAAGATCTGCGTGCCCACCGCGGCGGTCGCTTCCAGCCCCATGGCGTTCACCGTGTTGCCGACCCCGAACGGCACATCGGGAGCCCCGGGGCTGCCGTTGCCGGCCGAGATGTACATCGGCAGGCCGCGCAGGAGTTCGGCCTGCACGGTCGGATCGTTGCGGCTCCAGGCCGGGTCACCGACCGGGCCCCACATATCGTCCACATTGAACCGGCCCTCGTCCCACATCGCGGCCCGAACCGCCTCGTTCCACATGGGGAAGGTCGGGTTCAGGAATCCGGAGAACGATCCGGCGAACTTGAACTGGTCGCGGTGGTACGCGGCCAATGTCAGGGCGGCCCCGCCGCCCATGGAGGCGCCGACAATGGCCTTGTTGGTCCGCGATACCCCGTACCCGGCGAGGAAATTGGGCAATTCACGGGTGAGGAAGGTCTCCCACCTGTACGTTTCCGCCTGGCCGTTGGTCCCGCTGGGCCGGTACCAGTCGGTGTAGAAACTGGAACGGCCGCCGACCGGGAACACCAGGGTGACATTGTCACCCGCGAACTGCCGCAGGGCGTCGGTATCACTGGTCCACTGACTGTGATCGGCCGGCGCGCGCAGGCCGTCGAGAACGTAGAGCGCCGCACTGCCACCGCGCGCCGCCCACTGCACCTGAACCTTGATCGGTCCCATGCCGGACGGTACGAAGAGTTCCTCGTACCCACCCGCCGGGGCCCGCAGCACCGGAGTGCCGATCGGGGCCGCACTGACCACTGCCCCGCCCACCCCGGTGGCCAGGACCATCGACGCAACAACCGCAGCGACTCTCCGCAGCCGCTTCCGCACCACCCACCGACTCCTCGTTCGCACCCGCTACTCCTCATTGGTCTCGGATACCGGACGGGTGAGCACGCTACCGAAGCAACCCGGATTCGCCCGCGCGCCGCACAGGCGTCCGCCGAATTTTTCCGCTTTCGCCGGAACAAGGCCCTTCCGAGCGTGCGCCTCGCGGACCCGCAGGTCTCACGGCATCCGGGCAGTTCCACCCAACCCCACGTCGATCACCGTTCCGGTGACGTAGCGCCCGGTCTCGCCGACGAGGTGGCCGACGGCGTCGGCCACCGCTTCCGGCGGGCACCACGGGATCCGCATGGGGCTCATCCGCGCATAGCGCTCTTCGACATCGTGGCGGGAGGGATTGTCGAGATCGGGGGCGAACAGAGAGTACAGGGCCGGATTGTGGAGCATCGGGGTGTCCACATTGGTGGGGCATACGACATTCGCGGTGATACCGCTTTCCGCGTATTCGAGGGCCACGGATTTGACGAGCCCGATCACGCCCCATTTCGACGCCGAATAGTGCGCGAGGCTCGGGGTGCCCTGCCGGCCGCTCATCGAGGAGATGGCCACGATCCGGCCCCAGCCGGTGGTCATATGGGGGAGTGCCGCCCGGAGGCAGTGGAAGGTGCCGGTCAGGTTGGTGGCGAGCATATCGGCCCACATGGTGTCGGAGAGCTCGGTGACCGGCGCGGAGCCGACGATGCCCGCGGACGTGACGAGAATGTCGATACTACCGGCCCGGGCGGCGTCCAGTCGGCGCTCGATACGGTCGAGCCGATCGGTGATCGCCGCGGCGTCGCCCGCCGGGGCGCCGGGCGCGCGGATCTCCGGCGCGGCGCCGCCGTCGACGAACGCGGCCACCACGGTGTCGGTTACCTCGTCGCGGCGCTGCGACAGATGTTCCCGGTGGTAGCGAATCGACCACCACACGCCCTCGCGCAGCATTCGCGCGAACTCGACCGGGTCGAGCCCGGCGCGCAGTTCCCCGCAGGTACTGGCGCGGGTCGCGGCGTCGATCCAGAACGTATGCGCTTCCCGGACCGCGTGCGCGATCTCCGCGGGTGCGTCCGGTCCGTGGTAGGCCTTCTCGTTCTGGTAGATCTCGGTCGCGTATGGATGTGCCTCGGCGATCTCGATCGAGGAATAGACCAGGGCGCGCAACTCTTCTCGCATCCCGTTCACGTGTGGAAGCACGGATCGGTAGCGGGCATTCAGGTCGGTCAGGAAATCGTCGAGGATCGCGAATGCGATCGCATCCTTGGAAGGGAAATGATGGTAGAGGCTCCCGGACAACATCCCGACACCCTCGGCGATATCCCGGACGCTGGTCCCCGCTACCCCGCGCTCGACGAAAAGCCCGGCAGCGACGCGTTTGATCTGGTCTCGGCGGCTCACCACCCGCCCATGCTTACCGTCCGTGACGACGCCTGTCGAGCGGGCCGTGCGCACGGGGTGGGTGTCGCGTGGTCGTCCCGGCCCGCTGACCGTCGGCCGTGCCTCCGGCCGAC